>CACZBB010000006.1 GCA_902779245.1 uncultured Lachnospiraceae bacterium
GCATACAGATAACAGTCCACTGGACTGTTATCTGCACGCTAAGGCGTCCGGCATCCCAGAATTTAATCGCCCTTCGGGCGATGGTACTTTTAGAGTAAAATTGTGTTAAATTTCAAACAGTGGCGCAACTAACCTGTCCCCGTGCGCCTGAGCCAAAACAGGGGGTGCTCGCTATGAAAAAACTCATGCATTTGCTGCTGGCCGTGCTGATGACGGTCACATATTTGACGCTTTCGCCCTCCGCCGCAAGTGCGGAGAGGACGGAGGACTCCGACACCGCCGTGAACATTTATGGTGAGCTGAATGCCTGCGGCACCGTGAACCGAACGGCTTCTGTCGATCCGGTCGGCCGTAAGGACGGCTTTTCGGCGGTGCTCTACAACAATACCAACGGTCTGCCGACTTCGGAGGCCAACGCCATCGCCGAGACCGACGACGGCTTCCTTTGGATCGGCAGCTTTGCCGGTCTGATCCGCTATGATGGCAACAGCTTTGAGCGCGTCGGAGCCACCAGCGGTATCTCCAGCGTCAAATGCCTGTACGTGGACAGTCAGGACCGCCTGTGGATCGGCACGAACGACAATGGCGTGGCGCTGATGGAGAAGGGTGCGATCCGTCTGTGGGGCAAGGTGGATGGCATGAAGAGCGCCCATGTGCGGGGCATCGCCGAGGGTCTGGATGGGACCATCTACATTGCCACCACCAGCGGCATCGGCATGATGGATCAGAACTTCAAAATCTCCTGGATGGAGGATAAAGAGATTGCGGAAGCCAACATGCGCGACATCCGCAGGGGCCGGGACGGTGTCCTGTACGGGACCACGGATCTGGGCGATCTTATGTTCATCAAGGACAGAAAGCTGCTCCGCTACATAAGCCTTGCGGACAATCCCCTGGGAGGAGCCGGGGCCGTTCTCAGCGATCCGGATAATCCCGGGATGTACTACATGGAGGGTGTCGATCTGCATCTCTATCATATGCGGGTCGAGCTTGCCGATGACAACGCGCTCACGATCGTCAAGGATATTGAGATCGCGCCTCTTATGTACGTCAAGAGTCTGGAGTCTATTGACGGAAGGATCTGGGTCTGTACCGGCAGCGGCATCGGCGTCCTGAAGGATGGTGAGCTCACGGTGCTGGACAATCTTCCCATGAACAATAACGTGGGTCATGTGATGACCGACTATCTGGGCAACCTCTGGTTTACCTCCACCCGCCAGGGCGTGATGAAGGTGGTGCCGAATCAGTTCTCCAGCCTGTTTGACCGCTTCGGGCTGGCGCCGAGGGTCGTCAACAGCACCTGCATGAGTGACGGGAAGCTTTTTGTGGGTACCGACAAGGGGCTGATGGTGCTGGATGACAGCGGCCCTCTTGAATCCTTCCCGCTGACCAGCGTCCGGACCGCCTCCGGGCAGACGATGGAGGAGACCGATCTCCTTGTGATGCTGGCCGAGAGCCGCATCCGCTCCATCATCGCGGACAGACGGGGACGGCTCTGGATCAGCACCTGGCGGACCAATGACCTGCTGCGGCTGGATCACGGAGAACTGACGGTTTTCCGGGAGAAGGACGGCCTGCTTTCCAACAGCCTGCGTGCCGTGTGCGAGCGCGAGGACGGTTCGATCCTGGTCGCCGTCACCGGCGGCGTAAACATCATCGAGGGCGATGCGGTCACCGGCAGCTACGGCAGTGCGGATGGCATTGAGAATACCGAGAGCCTCACGGTCAGTGAAGGCCTTAACGGGGAAATCCTGCTGGGAAGCAACGGCGGCGGCATCTATGTCATTGATCAGAAAGGCGTGCGCAACATCGATGTCGAGGAGGGCCTGCCGTCGGATATCGTCATGCGTCTCAAGCGCGACGCGAAGCGGAATGTGGTCTGGATTGTCGCCAGCAGCGCTCTCGCCTATATGACGCCGGATTATCAGATCCATACCATCCAGAAATTCCCTTATACCAACAATTTTGACCTCTACGAGAGCGCGAGCGGCGACATCTGGGTGCTCTCCAGCAACGGCATCTATGTGACACCGGCCCGGGAACTGATCGACAATGAAGATTTGCATCCGGTATTTTTCGGCATTGACAGCGGGCTTTCCTGCATCGCGACCGCCAACTCCTACAGTTCCCTGACGGAGGACGGCGACCTCTATATTGCGGGCAGCACCGGCATATGCGAGGTCAACATCAATGAGCCCTTTGAGGATGTCAAGGAGCTGAAGGCCGGTGTGCCCTATGTCGATGTGGATGGACAGCGGCTTTATCCCAATAAGGATGGCAGCTTTACGATTCAGGCAGAGGCGCAGAAGCTGACGGTACCCTCTTTTGTTTTCAATTTCTCCCCGAGCAACCCCCTGGTGAGCCGTTACCTGGATGGCTTTGAGCAGCAGGGAGCTGCGATCAGCCGCTCGGAAATGGTGCCGGTGGATTATACCAACCTAAGCGGCCGCGATTACGAATATGTGATGGAGCTGCACGACGCGCTGGGACGCGGCAAAAAGGAGATCCGTATTAAGATCGTTAAGGAGAAGAAGCTCCACGAGCAGCTCTGGTTTATACTTCTTATGGTGGGCCTGGGACTGGGCGCGGCGGCTCTGATGGTGCGCTGGTATGTCCGCAGCCGGATGCAGAAGCTGGAGAAGCAAAATCGGGATACCATGGAGCTGATCGGGGAGATCACAGAAGCCTTCGCTAAGATCATCGATATGAAGGACGCCTATACCAACGGCCACTCTATGCGAGTGGCGAAGTACACGGCCATGCTGACGAGGGAGCTGGGCTATGATGAGGCGACGGTGGAGAAATACTACCGCATCGCCCTGCTGCACGATATCGGCAAGATCGGCGTGCCTCCGGAAGTTCTCAACAAGGCCGGCAAGCTGACGGATGAGGAATATGAGATCATCAAATCCCACGCCAGCAAGGGGTATGAGGCACTGAAGGATATCAGCATCATGCCGGAGCTGGCCGTGGGCGCTCAGGCGCACCATGAACGGCCGGATGGACGCGGGTACCCGAACCACCTTAAGGGGGACGAGATCCCCAGGGTGGCGCAGATTATCGCGGTGGCGGACTGCTTCGACGCCATGTATTCGAACCGCCCGTACCGCAAACGCATGAACTTTGACAAGGCGGTTTCCATCATCAGAGAGGTTTCCGGCACCCAGCTGACCTCGGATGTGGTCGATGCCTTCCTTCGCCTGGTGGACAAGGGCGAGTTCCGCGCCCCGGATGACCACGGCGGCGGCAGCACGGAGAACATCGAGAACATTCACAAGGAGGCAAAAGCCGGGGAGCCGTCCGAAAATCAAAAATGAACCATAACGGCCGGTGAATTTCCTTATGTCAGGGGGTGCGGCGATGATTTTTTCGAATGCCCGTCTTTTTCTCGGCGAGGAGGGCTTTGTCCGTGGGAGCCTGAGCGTGCGGGACGGCCGGTTTGCGAAGATCGCTCCGGAGCGCCGCCTGGAAGGCGGCGAGGATCTTCAGGGACTGACCGTACTCCCGGGGCTGGTGGATCTTCATATTCACGGATGCATGGGGCAGGATTTTTCGGACGGGAAGCTCTCCGGGCTTCTTTCGATGGGGAAGCAGCTGGCCCGGCGCGGCATCACGGCCTTCTGTCCGACCTCCATGACCCTCCCGATGGAGGCGCTTGCGGCAGCGTTCAAAACCGCCGATGAGTACGCGAAAAGCCGCCCGGCGGAAGGCGCCCGGATGCTGGGGATCCATATGGAAGGGCCGTATTTCTCGGAAAAGAAGAAGGGAGCCCAAAACCGCGCGTTTCTTCGCCTTCCGGACGCGGCGGAGGTTCTCTCCCTCCAGGGCAAATGCAGCCGCCGCCTTCTTTTTGTGGATGTCGCGCCGGAGCTTCCCGGCGCGGAGGCCTTTATCCGGGAAATCTCGAAGAGCTGCAGGGTATCCATCGCGCATACAAATGCTTCCTACGAGGAAGCGATTCGTGCATTTGACGCGGGAGCCTCGCATATCACCCACCTGTTTAACGGGATGCCGGAGCTCCTGCACCGAAAGCCCGGCGTCGTCGGGGCGGCATATGACAGAAAAAACGTGACGGTCGAGCTGATCGGGGACGGGCTGCACAACCATCCCTCGATCGTTCGGATGGCATTTGCCTTGTTTCCGGGAAGGGTCTGCCTGGTTTCGGACGCGCTGCGCTGCATGGGGATGCCGGACGGCATCTACGGGCTTGGCGGGCAGAAGGTTTTTCTGTCCGGCGGGGAGGCGCATCTTGCGGACGGGACGCTGGCCGGCGCGTCGACGGATCTTTTTGAGGATCTTGTGCGGGTCATCCGTTTTGGCGTGCCCGAAAAGGAGGCCATCCTTGCCGCGACCCGGACACCGGCCATGGCGGCCGGGGCGTGGGATGAGATCGGGAGCCTTGAAGAGGGGAAATACGCGGACTTTATCGTCTGCGACGCAAACTGGAGGATCCGGCGCGTCTACGTCGGCGGAAAAAAAGAAGCATGTATTTCTGTTGCTTTTAAAAGGAAAAACGGCGACGAGAAATAAAACGATTTTTTGTTCCATTTTTCATGGTTTCATGGTAAGATTCGGTGTCATAGAGAAGGTTTCTGGTCACCGTGTGACCAGAAACGGTTTTTGTCAGGAGGTGTTTTCGGGGAGGTGATTGAATGGCAGGAGAGGAGAGAGGTTTTTTTGAAGTATTCCCGACGCTGAAGCTCCCGGAAAATGTCCGGGAGCTTTTCGACCAGGTTCGCGTTGTCCGGGTCGTCAGAAGCGAGCAGAAAAACAGCTACCGCTTCTATATTCAGTGCGAGGACTGGATCAAGAAGGAGACGATCTACGAGGCGGAGCAGGCCATCGCCGGACAGGTCTTTCCCCGGAGCCGCGCGAAGGTGAGCCTGGTGGAGCGGTTTACCCTGTCCTCGCAATACAACCCGAAGAATTTCTACAAGGTCTACCGCCCGAGCATGCTGGCGGAGCTGGAAACGGTCAGCCCTCTGCTCGCGCTCCTTTTTAAGCGCTCGGAGCTCGTATTTCCCGCGCAGGACGAGATCGAGGCGAGGATCCCGGTCAATCCGATCCTCACGGAACGCGCCGGAGAGCTCCTTGCGTACCTCGAGAAGGTATTTGCCGAGCGGGCGGGATTCGCGCGCTGCTCCGTGACGCCGGTCTACGTCGATCCCGACCATGCCGCGCTCTTCGCCGAGGACACGGCGAGGATCGAAAACCACGTAGCGGCGGTCGTGCGCCGCGCGAAAAAACGCGAGGAGGCTCCGAAGGAGGAGGAGAAGCTCCCGACGCAGGAAAAACGCGCGCGCCAGGCGAAATCCTTCATATCGAAGGATCCGAACGTGATTCTCGGGCGCGGCTTCGAGGAGCCTCCGGTCCCGATGGACACCCTCGGCGAGGAGCCGCGCGAGGTGGTGGTTCGCGGCGAGGTTTTCCTGGTCGAGGAGCGGGAGCTGAAGACCGGGAAGACGATCTTTTCGGTCGCGCTGACGGACTATACGGACAGTATCCGCATGAAGCTTTGGGTCACACCGGAGGAGCTGCCGGTCTACAGGGATATCTTTAAGAAGGGACGCTGGTTCGTGGTCAAGGGACGCATGGATTTCGACCATTACGAGAAGGAGGTTATGATCAGCAGCGTCTTTTCGATCAAAAAGTCCGCGGGAAATGCGGTCACCCGGCAGGATAACGCGCCGAGAAAGCGGGTGGAGCTCCACTGCCATACCAAAATGAGCGATATGGACGCGGTCTCCTCGGCCTCGGCCATCATTAAGCAGGCGCGGGGCTGGGGCATGAGCGCGCTGGCCATCACCGATCACGGCGTGGTCCAGGCCTTCCCGGAGGCCCATCACGAGGCTCCGGAGACCGGCGATTTCAAGGTAATCTACGGCTGCGAGGGGTATCTGGTGGACGATCTCGTGAAGATCGTCACCGGGCCGGACGAGATCAGCGCACAGAGCGGGGCGGTCGCTTTCGCCCTGCTCACGACCGGCGAGGGGCCGCTTCGCCACGATATCGTGGAGATCAGCGCGGTCCGCGTCTCGAAGGGACGGCTCGGCGAGACCTTCACGACCCTGGTGAACCCGGAAAAGCCGCTTCCCTTCTCCTTCCGGAAGGAGACAAAGATCAGCGACGAGATGACCGCCGCCGCGCCGAAGCTCGGCGAAGCCCTCGCGGCATTTGCCGCGTTCTGTGAGGACGCGCCGCTCGTGGCTTTTGACGCGGAGCTGCAGGCGGCCTTCCTGCGCGCGGCCGAAGAAAAAAGCAGGCCCGGCGCGGAAACGGCATTTGACGAAAAACGGACCTTCGCGGACATCCCTTCCATGGTGCGGTACCTGATGCCGAAGATCAGCCGGAACAGCCTGGAGAAGCTCTCGAAGAGCCTGAAGGTTCCGGTCACGGACCTGGTAAGGGCGGGCTCGCGGGCGAGGGCCGTGGGCGAGATCTACCTCCAGCTCCTGGCACAGATGAAAAAAGACGGCATCGAGACCTTTGCCGAGTTAAATAAGAAGGGACTCGTCTCGACGGAGCGCATCCGGAACCTGCCGTATTATCACATCATCCTGCTGGCGAAAAATGAGGCCGGACGGCGGAACCTGTATACCATGATCTCCGAGTCGCATCTGAAATATTTCAAGAAGCGGCCGAGGATCCCGCGCTCGCTCCTCATCGAGCGCCGCGAAGGGATCGTCGTCGGCTCGGCCTGCTCGGCGGGCGAGCTCTACAAAGCCATCCTGGAGGAGAAGACCACGGCGGAGATCGCGAAGATCGTGAATTTCTATGACTATCTGGAGGTTCAGCCGGTCGGAAATAATGAATACATGGTGCGCGAGCAGGAGCATGGCATCCGCTCGGACGACGACCTGCGGGAGATCAACCGGAAGATCGTCAAGCTCGGCGAGACCTACGGAAAGCCGGTCGTCGCCACCTGCGACGTGCATTTTCTGAACCCGGAGGACGCGATCTACCGCTCGATCATCCAGTCCGGCCACGGCTACAAGGACGAGGGGCAGCCGCCGCTCTACCTTCACACGACGGAGGAAATGCTGGAGGAATTCTCGTATCTGGGAAAGGAGAAGGCTTTCGAGATCGTCGTGGAGAATACCAATGCGGTCGCGGACCGGATCGAGAAGATTTCGCCGATCCACCCGGACAAATGTCCGCCGGTGATCGAGAATTCGGATACGGAGCTGCAGGAGATGTGCTATGCCACCGCGCGTTCCATCTATGGCGAGAACATTCCGGAGCAGGTGACAAAACGGCTCGACAAGGAGCTGAGCTCGATCATTAAGAACGGCTACGCGGTCATGTACATCATCGCGCAGCGGCTCGTGCAGAAATCCCGCGAGGACGGGTATCTCGTCGGCTCGCGGGGGTCGGTCGGAAGCTCGCTGGTCGCGACGATGTCCAACATCACCGAGGTCAATCCCCTGCCGCCGCACTATCTCTGCGGCAAATGCCATTTTGTGGATTTTGAGTCTCCGGAGGTGAAGGCCTTCGGCGGGCGCTGCGGGGCGGACATGCCGGACCGTCTGTGCCCGGTCTGCGGCGAGCCGCTGAAAAAGATGGGTTTTGACATTCCCTTCGAGACGTTTCTGGGCTTTAAGGGGGATAAGGAGCCGGACATCGACCTGAACTTCTCGGGGGAGGAGCAGGGGGTCGCGCAGGCCTACACCGAGGTGATCTTCGGCAAGGGACAGACCTTCAAGGCCGGGACCATCGGCACGGTGGCGGAGAAAACCGCCTACGGACTGGCCATGCATTATTTTGAGGAAAAAGGGGTCGCGAAAAAGCCCTGCGAGCTTCTTCGGCTGGCGGACGGCTGCGTCGGTGTCCGGCGGACGACCGGCCAGCACCCGGGCGGGGTCATCGTCCTGCCCAAGGGGATGGATATCAACTGGTTCACGCCCGTCCAGCATCCGGCCAACGACATGGAATCGGACATCATCACGACGCATTTTGATTACCATTCCATCGACCGAAACCTGCTGAAGCTGGACATCCTCGGACACGATGATCCGACCATTATCCGCATGCTGGAGGATTTGACCGGGACGAACCCCCTGGAGGTCCCACTGGATGATCCCGGCGTGCTCTCGCTCTTTTCCGGCACCGAGGCTTTGGGCGCGACGCCCGAGCAGATCGGGGTCGATCTCGGCGTCCTCGGCGTTCCGGAATTCGGGACGAAGTTCGTCATGCAGATGCTGCGGGACACGAAGCCGAAATCGCTCTCGGAGCTCGTGCGGATTTCGGGGCTCTCCCACGGGACGGACGTGTGGATCGGAAATGCCAGCGATTATATTAAAAACGGGGACTGCACGCTCTCGACGGCGATCTGTACCCGCGATGACATCATGCTGAACCTCATCGCCTACGGGGTCGAGCCGGAGCATTCCTTCAAGATCATGGAGAGCGTCCGAAAGGGGAAGGGCTTAAAGCCCGACCAGGAGAAGGAAATGACGGAGCACGGCGTGCCGGCCTGGTACATCGAGTCCTGCAAGAAGATCAAATACATGTTCCCGAAGGCCCACGCGGCGGCTTACGTCATGAATGCCTTCCGCATCGCCTATTACAAGATCAATTACCCGCTGGCCTATTACGCGGCGATGTTCTCCATCCGGGTGACGACCTTCGACTACGCGGTGATGGCCCAGGGGCGGGAGGTCATGGAGGAGAACGCCCGGGCGATCGAGGCGAAGGAGAAGCGTTCGCCGAAGGAAGAGGAAATGCTCAAGGACATGATGATCGTCCGCGAGATGTACGGGCGGGGCTTCGCCTTCCATCCGCTGGACCTCTACAAGGCCGACGCGCGGCGGTTTAGTATCCTGGACGGGAAGCTCATGCCGTCGCTCATCTCGATCCAGGGGCTTGGCGAGTCCAATGCCGACGCGATTGCGGAGGAGGCGAAAAAAGGGCCGTTCCTCTCGAAGGAGGAGTTCCGGACGAGGACCCACACCTCAACGACTCTCACCGATCTTCTGGAGACCTACGGGATTCTCGGCGTACTTCCGGAAACCAACCAGCTTACGCTGTTTGACCTGGGATAAGCCGTGCCAAACAGCGACGCGCAGCTAGTCCTTTAGGGCGAGTGTTTGGCACGGGAGTGACTTGTAACATTCGTTCACGGTAACTAAGCGATAAAGAATCGAACGAAAGTTTGCTTGCATAGCGCGCTTTTTTTGTGTATAATGAATAGATTAGCGATGATCCGTGATTGGCGCAACGTAAGCGACAGGCTGTCGCTTATCCTTGCTTTGGTCGATATGAGATGGACGGGGGATTCTTTTAGGGATGGCTATGCGAACAGGGGATAAAGAAATCGAACTCCGCTTACAGCCGGTCGGGCAGCTGATGCTTTCACCCGCGGAGCTCGTGCTGACGAACCGTCCGGGCGAGCTTTGCGAGGGCGAGTTGACGGTCCGCGCGCCGGAGGGCACGCGGCTGATTGGTTATGCCTTTTCGGACTCGCAGCGGATCCGGGCGATCCCTCCGGAATTCACGGCAAATGTCGTGCGCCTGAAGGTTCAGGTTGTGACGGACGGGCTGTCGGCCAATGCCCGCGTACAGGGAAGCCTTACGCTCTCGACGAATCTCGGCGAGTATCAGATTCCGGTTCTGGTCACCTTGGAGAACCCGCTGCCGCGGTCGTCCTCCGGACGGAGGCTTCGGAATTTCGACGATTTCGTCCGCCTCGCCAAAGACTCTTACGACGAGGCGTTCCGCTTCTTTGCCGGGAAGGATTTTGCCGCGCTGCTTGCGGGCGAGGAGCCGAAGGTCCGGGCGCTTTACGAAGCCCTGACCGCGCTCCCGGTCACCTACCACCGTATGGAGGAATTCCTCATCGCCTGCGGGCGGAAGGAGCCGGTGGTGGTCACGACGGAATCGGCGGAAGCCTCCTTCTTCAGACTTAAGACGTCCAGAAAGGAGAAGCTGGCGCTTCGGAAGAGCGAGTGGGGCTCGGTCAAGCTGGAGGCGGAGGCCTCCGGAAGCTTTCTGGAGCTTCCGAAGACCCGCGTTGTCAGCGAGGACTTTGTGGGCTCCATCTGCGAATTTGAATACATCATCCACCGCGAGCGCCTGGCCGCCGGCAAGAATTTCGGCGTTATCACGCTCCGGTCCTTCTATTCAACCCTGACCTTCCGCGTCACGGCTTCCCGCGAGGGAGCTTTGGAGATGGACCGGAAGTCGGTGGAGCGCCGGGGGACGCTCCGACTTATGCGGGAGTATATCGACCGGCGCCTTGGCGTCTCGGACGACGGTATCTTCCGGACGGAAAGCCTGGCCCGCCTTGCCAGCTTAAAGGAGCTCGGCGGACGGCGGATCGCCTACAGCCTCTATGAGGCCTTTGTCGAGGTCATGACCGGGCGGACCGTGCAGGCCGCGGGCATCCTTTCCGGCATCACGGCCGAGGAGCTTCGGGAGGAGCCGCCGGAGGTGAAGGCGGCCTATCTTTATCTCGGTGAGAAGACCGGGATCTTTAAGCCCGGCGCGATGGATGTCGTCGGGAAGATCCGCGACTGGCAGCGGCGGAATCAGGAGAGCCTGATTCTCTTCATGATCTGGCTCCGCACCGATCCCGACCTTGCCCGTATGCCCGTAAGGAAGCTCCGGGAGCTGGAAGCCGCCTACGAGAGGGGCTTCCGCAGCCCGCTGATCTATATGGATGCCGCGGAGCTGTTTCGCGCCGACGAGAAGCTCCTCGTGCGCATGACGCCGTTTTCGCAGCAGGTTCTGCATTTTGCGGCGAGGAACCACTGGATGACCCGGGATCTTTCGCGGCGCACGGCCTTTCTCGCCGGAAATATCAAGCAGTTTTCCGGGAAGACTCTGCGTCTTCTGGAAAGCATATACGGACAGTTTGCCGAGAGCGAGGTGCTGGAGGCGATCTGCAAGCTCATCATTAAGGGTTCGCCGCTTCAGGAGGAGTATTTCCGCTGGTATGAGCGCGCCGTTGATCGGGATATCCATCTGACGCGTCTTTACGAATATTTTGTCGAGACGATGCCGGAGGACTACCAGCGGGTACTCCCGGCCGGCGTCCTCCGCTATTTCCTCCTGGTCGATACCCTCTCGGATCAGCGCAAGGCCATGCTCTACGCGAATATCATCCGAAACCGGAACAAGGACCGCGAAACCTACGAGAGCTACCGCCCGAAGATGGAGGCATTTGCCGCGCTGGCAGCGGCAAATGGCCGGGAAAACCGGCATTTTGCGGTCATTTGTCAGGAATTTTTCCGAAAGCTTCCCGAGGGCAAGTCGGGGGAGAGTCTTTTGCGCGGTCTTTTTGCCGAGCGGATCTATACGGATGACCCGCGGATCCGCAAGGTGGCGGTCCGGCACCTGGGACTTGCGGAGGAGGAGATTGTCCCGGTCTATCGGGGGGAGGCTTACATCCACCGCTATACGAAGGATGCGGTCATCCTGCTCACCGATGGCCGTTCGCATCGGTATTACAACGCGGTCGAGTACTCGGCGGAGCCGCTGATGTCCCGGGACGAGCTTCTTGCGGAGGCCGATGCCGCGGATTACCAGCTTCCAGGGCTCTGGCTCTACGTGGCCGCTCCGGAAGGCCGGCTGCTTCCCGTGACGCGGGAGACGGCCGCCGTGTTTCTTAAGATCCTTCAGTCGGCGGCCTTTACGCCTCGCTTCCGCCGCGCCGCGGAGCGGAGATTTTTTGTCTACCTTGACAAATGCCGGGACGACGACCGGTTTGGCGATTTTCTTGCTTCCTATGACGGCTCCCTTACGGGCGCACCCGACGGGCTTCCGGAGAATCCGTCTTTCGTGGCAAATGTCCTTGCCCGGCGCGGGTTCTATAGGAACGCGTTTCTCATCCTTCGGCGGATCGGTTTCGAGCAGACCGATCCGGCACTGCTTTCGCAGGTTGCGGATGACCGGATCGGGCAGGCGGAAGAGAACCCTGACGAGGATACCCTGCGGATCGCGGAGGCGGCGTTCCGCGCCGGGCAGCCGGACGACGAGGTCCTTGAGTTCCTCTGCCGGCATTTTGACGGGGCGCTGGACGAGCTTCTGAAGATTCGGGAAATGTGCGGAAAGGCCGGTCTTGAGACGGCCGTTCTGGACGGGCGGATCCTGCGCCGGGCGGTGCTGACAGGACGGCGGCTGCCGGTGATCGGGGATTCGCTTGGATGTTATGCCGCGGCGGGCGGTGACCGGGCGACGATCGAGGCCTACCTGAACTTCGAGGCGAAGCTCTGCTTCGGCGGGAGCGTGCCGATCTGTGACGCGGCGGCGGCTCTGATTGCGGCGGAGGTCGACGAGGGACGGAATCAGGAGCTCATCCGGAAGCTGTCGCTTCTATATTATTATGCGAAGAAAGCAAGGCTCTCCCTCTTTGAGGAAAATGTGGCAGACAAGATTCTGGAGGAGTGTGCCTTAAAGGATATCCGTTTCAGCTTCTTTAAGGAGCTGCCGAAGGCTCTTGTCCTGCAGTACCACCTCGAGGATCGGGCCTTCGTCGAGTATCGGGCAGCGCCCGACGAGCGGGTGCTCCTGCATTATCGCCTTGGCCGCCCGGGAGATCCGGGGGAGGAGCGGGAAGAGCCGATGAAGGAAATGTACGCCGGCATCTTCTCGAAGGAGTTTATCCTTTTTTACGGGGAAACGCTGACCTGGTACGTCACGGTACGCGCCAACAACGAGGAGAAGCGGCGGACCCGGGAACGGTCGCTGACGATGGCCAACGTCGATATGGACGGGCGCAGCCGCTACCAGCTGATCAACCAGATGCTCCGGGCGGAGGAAGCGGGAGACCGGGAGGATCTTCTGGAGAGGATCCGCGACTTCCGGCAGGCGGAGCGGATGGTGAATACGCTTTTTGTGCCGGTATGCGAGCAGGAAGCCGACTGAACGGTTTCTTGAGCGCAGCGAAACTTTCGTCAGGCGGGAGATGCTGTCATGCTGAGCGCAGCGAAACTTTCGTCAGGCGGGAGATGCTGACCGGCTTAGGCGGAAAGGAGGGTATAGACTCATGAACGAAGTGCGGAACGTCCTGGTAGGCTTTGTCCTTGGACAAAACGAATCCCAGATCAGCTACTATGACCGCCGCGCGGGGGAACCCGTGCAGGTGCCGACGAAGCTGGGCACGAACCTCTTTGGCTTTCCGACAGCCCTTGCGAAGGTTCCCGGAAAGGACGAGTGGCATTTCGGGCACGAGGCCGCCCTGGCCGCGAAGGAGAAGGGAGCCGAGCTCATCCCCTCGCTCTATCAGCGCTGGTGCGGGGAAGAGCCCGTCACGGTGGACGGCGAAGAGCACACGCCCGGAAATCTTCTGGCGATCTATCTTCGCCGGTCGCTGGCGCTTCTCGGCCTTCGCGACATCCTTCGGAGCATTTCCTTTATGATGTTTACGACAGAGGTGCTTTCCGAGGGATTCGTCCGAAACCTTCGCGCCGCGCTTAAAGAGATCGGATTCTCGCAGGAGCAGTGCGGGATGCAGGACTTCAAGGAGAGCTTTTACTATTATACCTACCATCAGACGGAGGATTTTTTTCAGGCAAATGTCGCGCTTTTCCTTTTTGAGAGGGATCGCGTGGTGCCTTTGATCCTTTCGGAGGATCGCCAGGTACGCCCGCGGGCGGTGACCATCGTCCAAGGCCCGGGCACGGAGCTTCCGGAGGAGAAAACAGCCCGGGACGAGGCCTTCCTGGCCTGCGCGAAGGCGGTTTTCCTGGAGCGCAAGGTCAGCGGCGTGTTCTTAAGCGGGGAGGGCTTTGACCAGGACTGGGCGGAGCGGTCGCTCCCGTTCCTTCTCGGGGCTCGCCGCCGGGTCTTTTACGGGGATAATCTTTTTGTGAAGGGCGCTTGCTACGCGGCCGTGGAACGGAAAGAGCAGCGGAGCTTTCGAAACCGGCAATATATGTCGGAAGCAACCGTGCGCACGGGGGTCGGGATGGATCTGCTGCTTTCGGGCAGCCCCTCCTATTATCCGATGATCAATTCCGGAATCAACTGGTTTGAGGCCGAGGCCTCCTGCGAGATCCTTCTCGACGGGAGAGATTTTTTGCTCTTTTCCCTCCGCTCGATGGACGGGAAGAAACGCACGAGCCGGCAGATGGATCTTCCGGGGCTGCCGGCGCGTCCGGGGTTCATCACGCGCCTGCGCCTGCGTCTTCGGTGTCTTTCGCCGGAAATCTGCGAGGTCACGGCGGAGGATCTCGGCTTCGGCGGCTTCTTCCCCGCCACGCACAAGGTCTGGCGGGAGGAGCTGGAGCTGGCGCCGTAAGACGGCTCTTTTCCGCCACGCACAAGGTCTGGCGGGAGGAGCCGGAACGTATGCAACAAAGGAGGAAAGCATGGCCGGGTACCATCTTTGCCGTCACAAAACGGCGGATACGCCATTTTTTATAGAGAATATCCAGGTCTCCGTGCGGACCATCGAGGAGCTGGCCTACTTTTTCGGCCGGTTCCCGGCGCTTCTCGACGAAACGGTTATGCGAAAGGAGCTGGTGCAGTGGATCAGCGGGGAAATCAACCTTCCCCGGACGGCGATCCGCATGGACGAGGCTCTCGCGGAAGGGTCGAGCAAGAATTTTGCGATGCCCGTCCTTAAAGAGGCCGGTCTTTTCTCGTCGAGGGAGCTGGTCTACGTGACGTCGGCCTATGAGCGGCTGGACGCGATGCGGCCGGTAGCCCGGAAAAAAGCGGTCGCGGACGCCCTGCTCCGGTGCGGGAAGCTCTCCGCTGCCATTGAGACTTACCGATATGTCTCGGACGCCCTCTCGGTGAATGCCCATGACCCGGAGATGATGGCGGCCTGCTGGCATGACCGCGGCGTGGCCGAGATGCGGCTGATGCTTTACGAGGAGGCGCTGAGCTCCTTCCGGCGCGCAATGCACGCGTCCGAGAAGGAAAAATATCGGACGGACTATCTGTCAGCCCTTTTCATCGCCCGTCCCTTCGACCGGCGGGAGCAGGAGATCGAGAATGAGCACATCACCGAGGAGGAGATCCTGATGGCGGAAGAGCTGGTGGCCGGCGCGCGCACCGAAAGCGCCGAGGACGAGAGCTACCAGCCGCCGGAAGGCTACCTCTCCGGCCTCACTTCCGATTATCACAAAGCGACAGGGCTTTAAGCGTCACCGGGAACGGCTCTTCTGTCAGGAAATCAAAAACCGTTTTGAAGAATACGAGTGTTTGGCACGGGAGTGACAAGTAACCATTTTTTTTTTTTTTTTTCCAATGAAGCAGTATTTTACTTGACGAAAAAAACTTTCTATGCTATTGTAGTAACGCTTTGCCACGGTAAAGCGTTGCTTTTATTCACAGAGCCGCGTAAGGAAAGCTGCCTTCGGCAGCACGCGGCTCGCGATGCGGGGCAGAGGTCGGCGTTCGCCTCCCTCTACCCTATTTTACAGGGAAGCATAAGGAAAACGACTGCTTTCGGCAGCGATCCAACGATGGGAGGAAAACATGAAAAAGAAAATATTAGCAGTGATACTTTCTTCGATGATGGCTCTTGGCCTGGCCGCCTGCGGCGGCGGCGCCTCGTCCGCGACAAAATCGACGGCATCCTCGAAGGCGGATGTCTCTTCGGCCGCGGCTTCCACGGAATCCGGGAAGGCAGACGCTTCGTCCGCGAAACCGGCCGTTTCGTCGGAGACGACCTCTTCGGCGGAATCCGCCGAAAGCGGCTCGTCCACGGCTTCCGTAAGTCCGGCGGTTCCGACGGGGATTGACGATGGCGTCCTCACGGTCGGCTTCGACGCGGAATATCCGCCTTACGGGTATATGGATGAGAACGGCCAGTATACCGGCTTTGACCTTGAGCTTGCCGAGGCGGTCTGCGAGCTTGAAGGCTGGATGCTTGAAAAAAAACCCATCAACTGGGACTCCAAGGACATGGAACTGAATTCCGGCTCCATCGACTGCATCTGGAACGGCTTCACGATCAATGGCCGTGAGAACTCCTATACCTTCTCGATCCCCTATGTGGACAACAGTCAGGTGATCGTCGTCGCTGAGAATTCCGGGATCAAGAGCCTTGCGGATCTGGCCGGCAAGAATGTCGGCGTGCAGGCAGGCTCCGCCGCCCTTGAGCTTCTGGAGTCCGAGGAAGAGGGCGGCCAGAAGGCGCTTGCCGCTACCTTCGGCAGCCTGAACCAGTTTGCGGACTACAACACGGCCTTCACCGAGCTTCAGGCCGGAGCTCTTGAGGCGCTTGCCATCGACATCGGCGTTGCCAAGTACCAGATCAACAGCCGCGGCGAGGGCTTTGTGATCCTTGACGAGAACCTTAACACCGAGCAGTACGGCGTCGGCTTCCTTAAGGGCAACACGTATCTTGCCGAGATCATCAACAAGGACCTTCTTTATCTGGCGAAGGAAGGAACCGTCGGCAAGCTTGCCGAGAAGTACGAGATCGCCGACATGGTCATCCTGAAGGCCGAATAAGAACATGATTATCCGGGCCGGGCAGCACTGTCCGGCCCGGGTATTTATGAACGAAGTCCACGGGTGTGAGTCGTAACGAATCTTCATTTGTCACAGTATTCGATGAACGAAGGAGCCGCCATGTCTTTGACAACCATTTTTATGCAGCTTCTGTCCGGCTTCGGGCAGACCTGCCTGATCTTTTTCCTCGTGCTCTTGTTTTCTCTGCCACTTGGCTGGCTCGTCTATTTTGGCCGGGCCTCGCGGTTCAAACCTCTGTCTATATTTGTCAAAGTTTATATTTCCATCATGCGCGGGACGCCGCTCATGCTCCAGCTCCTCATGTGGTACTTCGGCCCGTTTTATCTTTGGAAGATGAACATCGGCGGCGGCTACAAGTTTTTCGCGATCATCCTCGGCTGTTCGGTCAACTACGCGGCGTATTTCGCGGAAATCTACCGTTCCGGCATCGAGGCGATCCCGAAGGGACAGTATGAGGCCGCGCAGATGCTCGGTTACCGAAAAGCGGAGACTTTCTTCCATATCATCATGCCGCAGGTCATCAAGATCGTTCTTCCGTCCGTCACCAATGAGGTGATCACGCTGGTCAAGGACACCTCCCTTGTCTACTCCGTTTCCTATATTGAAATGTTCGCTCTGGCGAAGCAGATCGCGGCCGCGCAGACGACGATCGTTCCGTTCCTCGTCGCCGGCGCCTTCTACTATGTCTTCAATCTTCTCGTCGCCCACGGTATGGGGCGGATCGAGAAGGCGCTGAGTTATTACCGATAAAGCTGATTTCCGTCGCCGGCCTGGGCTTGCACAGGTTTTTAAGGCAAATGTCCGGACGGGGGGGATTTGTAACGGAGGCTGTCATGACAAAAGAGAAAAATCCGGGGAAGGGAACAACTGTGGGAGAGAACGCGGGGAGAAGCGAAAGGAAAGCGCTTTTGGAGATCTGTCACGCCCGCAAATGCTTCGGGGATAACGAGGTGCTTCACGATGTGGACGTGACCGTGCATGAGGGGGAGATCGTCTCGATCATCGGACGGAGCGGCTCCGGCAAGACGACGCTCCTTCGCTGCGCGACCCTGCTGGAGACGATTGACGGCGGAGACATCATCTACATGGGCGAGACCGCCGTCACCGCAAGGTTCGGCGCGATCCATTTTGCGCCGAAGGAGACCATGCGCCGGATCAAGGACTGTTATGGGATGGTTTTTCAGAACTTCAATCTCTTTCCGCACTGGAACGTTCTTAGAAACATCACGGACGCGCCGCTGCGCGTGCAGAAACGAGAAAAGGAGGAGGTGTATGCCGAGGCGCGGGAGCTTCTCAGAAAAATGGGGCTGGCCGACAAGGAGAAGGCGTATCCCTGCGAGCTTTCCGGCGGGCAGTGCCAGCGCGTGGCCATCGCCCGGGCCCTCGCGATGAACCCGAAGATCCTGTTTTTCGACGAGCCGACCTCGGCCCTCGACCCGGAGCTGACGGCAGAGGTGCTGAAGGTCATCAAAAGCCTTGCGGAGGAGCACATGACCATGGTCATCGTCACCCACGAAATGCAATTTGCCAGGGACATCTCCGACCGCGTGATCTTCATGGACCAGGGCGTGATCGCCATCGAGGGAAGCCCTGAGGAGGTCTTTTCGGCCGGCAACCCCAGAATGCGCGAATTCCTCGGCCGGTATTCCGCGGAAGGAGCGCTGCAGCAGTAAAGCCCGAAGGGCCGCCGGAAAGCTGCGGAACGCTCTGACAACGAGACTTCAAATAATACGGAATCATACGGTCCGCGGCCGCAAAGCCGCGGACCGCTTGCTGCTGTTCACACCTGAGCCGGACACCTGTCCTAAAGGACGAGTACCGGGCGTTCATAAACAGGGAATAAATGGCCTGCGGCTTTAAAGCCGCAGGCCATTTTATATACCTTCTTTTAATTCATATATTATATATCTATAAAAATACTTGACAATGTTTTTAAAAACAATATAATTATAACAAATGCAGATATTTAAATAATAATGGAGGTGAGTAGACCATGAAAAAAACAATTCTATTCATTTTATGCGCTGCCTTGCTGCTTGCTGTGGCGGTTACGGGGTGCGCAGGCACAGGTTCCGCTGCGGCGAATAATACAGAGATGCCGAAGCATAGTATCGTCGATGCGAAGACCGACAGCTTCGGCACGGTGGAGCAACTGGAGTCGGCAGCGGAGCTGATCGTTAAAGCTAAAAGGCTTCCGAAAGAAGAAGCCGTGATCACCAGATCACAAAATACGGTAGTTTCCAGCTATACGTTTTCCGAGATTAAGATTGAAAAAATATACAAGGCTGACGGTTCCAATCTGAAGGAAGGGGACATACTGACCATATTGGAAAACCAGGCGAAGGATGAAGAAAACAATACGATTTACCATATCGCCGGGTATAACATGATGGTCCCGGACTGTGAATATTTGCTGTTTTTAAGAGGAGCGTCAACGGATGAAAAGAGGTACTATGTGTCTTTAGGCGTTAACTTTGGGACGGTTTCCCTGAATCCGGATGGCCGGGAGAAAGGTTACGCGGAAACAGGAGAGGAAATCAAAAACAGCTTTGAAGAATACGAGGAGATATGGGAAGCCGCAAGGAAAAAGTATGCCTGACCGCGAAGCGGCGAACGTCCCCGGCCGGCGGATAGGTGTTAGCGTTGCTGTTCACACCTTGACATTGCGAAACAGATTACATAACCTGAAAGCCAAGGGTGCCGGTGAAAGCCGGCACCCTTCGTTACTGTGAACGGAGGCATTCCGCAATTATAGTCAACGACAAAAACGTGAACAGTGACGTTACAAGTCACTCCCGTGCCAAACACTCGCTGTTTGGCACGGGCCAGCGACATAAATCAGCCTGTGTATGAATCATAAAATGATAGTTTGTCGCTGAACTGCGTTTTGCCATCGCCCGAAGGGTGATTTTATTGCAAAACGCCTTCGTTTCTGGTCACCGTGTGACCAGAAACACAGTGACACAAGTGTTTACAAAACTGTTTTGTTGTTTCTTGAAAGTCCGGGGGAAATGATGTAATATAAATGGTTGTTTGCGCGGGAAGGCTGATTTTCCTGCCTTGCGGGCGCGCCCCGCGGACATTTTCAAATACGCAGGAAGACTTCCCGTCAGTTGTCATATGGGAACGCAGAGAAAAGGAGTTGCCATGGAAGGTTATGATCGTTATGTCAGTCCGCTCTCGGAGCGCTACGCGAGCCGGCAAATGCAGGAGATTTTTTCTCCGGATCGGAAGTTCCGCACCTGGCGGAAGCTTTGGATCGCTCTCGCGGAGACCGAAAAGGAGCTTGGCCTCCCGATCACGCAGGAGCAGATCGATGAGCTTCGCGCTCACGCGGATGATATCAATTACGAGGAGGCGAAAGCGCGGGAAAAGATCGTCCGCCATGATGTGATGTCCCACGTTTACGCCTACGGACTGCAGTGCCCGACGGCGAAGGGCATTATTCACCTCGGCGCGACGAGCTGCTACGTCGGCGATAACACCGACATGATTCTGATGCGCGACGCGCTGGATCTCGTCCGGTCAAAACTCCTTACCGTCATCAAAAATCTCGCGGCCTTTGCCGAAAAATACAAAGATCTTCCGACCCTCGCGTTCACGCATTTCCAGCCCGCGCAGCCGACCACGGTCGGAAAGCGAGCGACGCTCTGGATCAACGAATTCGTGATGGATCTTGAGGATCTCGACTATGTGCGCGGCTCGCTCCGGCTCCTCGGCTCGAAGGGCACGACCGGTACCCAGGCTTCCTTCCTGGAGCTTTTCGCCTGCGATCACGAAAAATGCGACCGGCTGGATCCGATGATCGCGGAGAAGATGGGCTTTCCGGGCTGCGTTCCGGTCTCCGGCCAGACCTACTCGCGCAAGGCGGACACCCGCGTGCTCAACGTCCTTGCGGGT
>CACZBB010000007.1 GCA_902779245.1 uncultured Lachnospiraceae bacterium
ACAACACATACAACATAAAAATAATAAAAATTTGACAAAAAAATAAAGCCCTGCCTTGCTGTATCAGGCTTTTGGCTTTATACAAGTGTTGAAAACCCGCCACGCAAATAGTGGCTTTAGGGCTCTTTTTCTCATTTAAAAACAGTTTTTGCACATTTTCGGACGATTCAAAATATCTTTTGACGCAGATCGTCTTTTCTGCTACAATAAAACGGTACATGCCATTACGCCGAGGCTGGGGAGCGACATCGGCGTTCTTGGATTGTTGAGTGGCTGAACGTTACAGATTCTTTGTTTACGATAGGGGGTTTTACGACAAAAGGGGGTACATGATGAGCGAACGGGTCAAATGCAAAAGCTGCGGCCGGTTGATTGACGCGGATCTTAGATTTTGCGTCTACTGCGGCGCGGTGAACCGTACCGCTTTTCGCCAGGATCCGAACAAGACTTACTGCGTGTTTTGCGGGAGTGAGATCCCAGGCGGAAAGGTCGTCTGCCCGATTTGCGGGACAAATGTGGTGAGCGGGCATTTTGAGGAAACGGAGGAGGACGAAGACCGGCTTTCTCCGGAGGAGATTTCCGCGATCGTGGAGGAAACCGGCGACGCGGCCAGGATTCTGGCCGGGACGCGGGCGGCCGCCAAAGCGGAAGAAGCTTTGCCAGTGGATGAAACGGCGGATCTGGCCGGGGATATTCCTCAGCCGGCCGCAGAGATAAGAGGGCAAAACATGAAGGCGGCCAAGGCTGCGTCCGAAAAGCCTGAAACGGCGGCGGAGGCAGCGGAAATTAATGTCGCCGGAGCGGTGAAGATGCCGGAGGATCTGCCTGAAACGGCGGCAGAGAACAATGCCGCCGGAGCGGTGAAGACGCCGGCGGCTGCCGCGGAGGAGAAGCCCGGAGAGGGTGTTTTGGCGGCGGAGAACAATGCCGCCGGAGCGACGTCAGTGCCGGAGGATCTGCCTGAAACGGCGGCGGAGGCAGCGGAAATCAATGCCGCCGGGGCGGTGAAGACGCCGGCGGCCGCCGCGGAGGAGAAGCCCGGAGAGGGTGTTTTGGCCGCGGAGAACAATGCCGCCGGAGCAATGTCGGTGCCGGAGGATCTGCCTGAAACGGCGGCGGAGATCAATGCCGCCGGAGCGGTGAAGGTGTCGGCGGCTGCCGCGGAGGAGAAGCCCGGAGAGGGTGTTTTGGCCGCGGAGAACAATGCCGCCGGAGCGACGTCAGTGCCGGAGGATCTGCCTGAAACGGCGGCAGAGATCAATGCCGCCGGAGCGAAAGACGGGACGGAGTCCGCGGCGGAGAGGAAGGTGTCCGCGGAGATTGCGAAAGCCGCAGCGGTCGGAGCGCTGCTGATGACGGATGCCAGGCCGGAGACCCCGGAGGGGATTTTACAGCCGGATATGGGCACGATGGGGACGGATTTCCCCGCAGAGCCGACTTCAAACGATTTGGAAGCCAACGCTCCGGAGGTGTCTTCACGGGATCCGGAAACCGACGCGGCGGAAGGCCTGACACCGGAGACGGAGCATGCGGAGATTTTCGAAGAAGACGGAGGACGGGAGCGGACGCCTGGTGGAGCATAGCGAGCAGTCCTCGGACAATTCGGAGCCTGACGGGCAGGAGCCGCCGGAAAAGAAGAAACGCCGGTGGCTGGTTCCGGGGATTATCGGCGGCGTGCTGGCCGGCGCGCTGATCTTCTTTATGTCACCGGCGGCGGGAGATCTTCAGCTGACAAAGCTTTTTTCCGGGAAAACGCAGGAAGCACAGGATGTGGTTCTGACGCCTGCGCCGGTTTCTTCGGCCGAGAAGGACAGCAAGGGCACGGACGCGAGCGGCTCTTCCGATACCGGTAAGGGCACGGACGCGAGCGGCTCTTCCGATACCGATAAGGGAACGGACGCGAGCGGCTCTTCCGATACCGGCAAGGGCACGGATTCTTCCGCGGCTTCCGGTTCCGACAGCGGAACGACGGATACAAGCTCCCTGAGCGCCGAGGAGGAAGCGGCACGAAAGGCGGCGGAGGAAGCCGAGCGTAAGGCGGCCGAGGAGGAAGAGGCCGCCCGGAAGGCGGCGGAGGAAGCCGAGCGTAAGGCGGCCGAGGAGGAAGAGGGAAGCCGAACGTAAGGCAGCCGAGGAAGCGGCGCGGAAGGCGGCTGAGGAAGAGGCGAGAAAGGCCGCGGAGGAAGCGGCGCGTAAGGCGGCCGAGGAGGAAGCGGCGAGGAGAGCCGAGGAAGAGGCTGCCCGCGCGCAGGCGCCATTTGCCGAGATCGCGGCGAAGGCGGCTGCCAACGGCGGACAGCTCGTTCCGGACAGCGGCGCGAGAGTGATGGCTCCGGCGGAGCTTGACGGGCGCAGCGCGCAGGAGATCCGCCTGATCGCCAATGAGATCTACGCCCGCGCCGGCTATACCTTCCGGAAACCGGAATACGCACAGTATTTCGCGCAGTTTGGCTGGTACCATCCGACGGTGCCGGTCGGTCAGTTTGATGACAGCATGCTGCCGGCTGCGGGGAAGGCGAACGTTGACATGATCCAGGCTTATGAGAAAGCGCACGGGATCAATCAGAATATCTGACTCGCGGCCGCAAGGCTGCACCCAGGCCGGACGCCGGACCTGTCGTCCGGCCTTGCGTCACTGTCCGGCCCGGGTATGAATTGTGACGAGCGTATGCGCTCTATGGTTTCTGTTGGATAAAGAAGTTTAACAGTTACAAGTCACTCCCGTGCCAAACACTCGCTGTTTGGCACGGGTCAGTGACATAAATCAGCCTGTGTATGAACCATAAAATTATAGTTCGTCGCTGACCTGCGTTTTGCCATCGCCCGCAGGGCGATTTCATTGCAAAACGCCTTCGTTTCTGGTCACCGTGTGACCAGAAACGTTTAACAATTTCGGCACAGATGCTGATTTGGCGCGGGATTATTGAGAAAAAATTTGGAAAAGTGTCTATTTTGTGACCGTTAGGGTAGTAGAATACACACTTGAGAAGGGTTTATCGCAAGATAAACATTACCCCCAAATTCCTTCTTCCCATGTCGCTCCCGCGCAGAGATGTGCGGGAGCTTTTCTTTTTCACAGAGCCGTGTAAGGAACCGTCACGAAATAACTTGCACATCTTGCTTGTCTATTTTCCCGATGTCTGCGTCAGAAAACCTTGTCGTAGCCCGCTACGACTTCGGCTTTCGGCGTACCGGAGGGCGGGCTTCGCTTAAAGAGGGGCAGGAAATCAGTGCTTAATGCCGGGATCGGCTTTTAGAAAGGATGCAGCCGTGAAGAAATCAATAATGGCGGCCTGCGGCGAAACACCCGTCACACCGCTTCATTTGCCGGGAAATCATTTTTATGTCAAGCGTGACGATCTCCTGCCGTTTTCCCTTGGCGGGAACAAGGTCCGCATCGCGGCGGCATTTCTCGAGGACATGGAAGCGAAGGGGGCGGATTGTCTGATCATGTACGGCAACAGCCGCTCGAACCTCTGCCGGGTGCTCGTAAGCGCCTGCCATCAGGAAAATATTCCCTGCATGATGATCTGCTCGGACGATCCTGACGGCGCGCGCCGGGTAACGGCCAACAGCCGTCTCGTGGAGCTTTTCGGCACGGAAATTCTATACTGCGCGAAGAATGCCATCGCCCCGGCGGTGGATGAGGCGTTCCGAAGAGCGAAGGAACGCGGTTATGTTCCATATTATATATACGGAAACCGGCTCGGCGAGGGCAATGAGGGCGTCGCGGCGAGAGCATACGCAAAGGCGTACGGGGAGATCTGCCGCGAGGAGGCCCGGACGGGCCGAACCTTCGACTATATTTTCCACGCGTCCGGAACCGGCTCGACCCAGAGCGGGCTCATCGCGGGCCAGCTTCTGGCCGGGGACCGGCGAAGGATCGTGGGGATTTCGGTTTCCCGGGACCGAGAGCGCGGGACAAGGATCCTGACGGAAGGCGTGCGGGCCTTTTTCGAGGATGCGGGAAAAGCCCTGCCGGAACATTTCGGGGAAGCGATCTGCCTTGAGGACGCTTATCTGGCCGGCGGCTACGGACAGTACGATGACCGGATCCGGAAAACGATCCGCCGGATGTTCCTTGAGGAAAGCCTGCCGCTTGATCCCACCTACACCGGAAAGGCCTTTGCCGGGATGCTGGATTACCTTGAGAAGCACGAAATCCGTGACGCCAATATCCTCTTCCTGCACACGGGAGGCACACCGCTCTTTTACGACTATCTGCTCAGCGAGGGGCTGTAATCCGAAGGCTTGCCCGAAGGAAGAGCTGCGGCCCGGAGCACCTTACGCCCGGGGCGGGAGCGTTTGAGGCGAAGCGGGAGTCCGAGGACTGCGGGGGCCGGAACAACCATGGAGGATCGCATTTATGGAAGGAAACCCAAAGCTTGTATCTGTCATCATTCCCTGCTATAACTCCGAGGCGACCATCGAAAAGGTGGTCACCATGGTCATGGACGAATTTGACAGACATGAGGGATACATTTGCAATTTCTATCTGGTCAACGATTATTCGAAGGACGATACCTTCGGCGCGATCCGGCGGCTGGGGGAGCGCTACCCCTCGGTCCACGGCATTAATCTCATGCGGAATTTCGGCCAGCACAACGCGCTGATGGCCGGGCTGAATTATGCGGACGGGGATTACGTGCTGGGGATGGACGACGACATGCAGACGCACCCGTCTCAGGTTTTCCGCCTTCTGGACAAAATCTCTGAGGGCTATGACCTCGTCTACGGGCAGTACGGCGCGAAAAAGAACGGCTTTGTCAAGAACCTGACCAGCAAGTTCAACGAGGTCACCTCGAGGGTGCTTCTCGGACGGCCGAAGGACATCGTTTCGAGCAATTTCTGGGTCATCACCCGCGCGGTGCGCGACGAGGTGATCCGCTACCGGAATTTCAATCCCTACGTGGACGGGCTTTTCTACCGGACCACGACCAATATCGCGAACGTGATGGTGGAGCATCATAAGCGGGAGGTCGGGACCTCCAACTATACGCTGGCGAAGCTGGCGCGTCTTTGGGTGTCGTATTTTAACTACACCGTCCTGCCGCTCCGCATCTCGTTCATCTTCGGCATCCTGTTTTCGCTGGTGGGGTTCGTGGCCGCGGTTGTCACGATCGTGCGGAAGCTGATCGACCCGAGCATGACCATGGGCTGGACCTCCACGATGTGCTGCCTGCTGATCTTCTCGGGGCTGATCATGCTGATCCTGGGCGTGATTGGAGAGTATATAGGAAAGATTATTCTATCGATCAATGATACACCTCAGTATATCGTCCGGGAGACCGTGAACCTTGACCGGAGGAGCGGGAGAAAAACGCGGCCGGTCCATGACACGGCGGAGAAAAAGGAAAATGCGCGCGAGCTGGCCGAAAACACCGGGGAGAAGCTCTTATGAAAAACCGTCAAATGATGATTCTTGGGGCGGGGATTTACCAGGTTCCGCTCCTTAAAAAGGCGCGGGAGCTCGGCTTTCACACGATCGTCGTCAGCTGCCCGGGCCCGTATCCGGGCTTTTCCCTCGCGGATGAGGTACTGTATCTGGACACGACCGACGCGGAGGGAATCCTCGCGGCGGCGCGGGAGAGAGGGATCGGCGGCATCTGCACGACGGGGACGGACGTGGCGGTGCGCTCCATCGGGCTTGTGAACGACGAGCTCGGGCTCTCCGGAATCTCCGGGGCGGCGGCCCGAAGCCTTACCGACAAATCGCTTATGAAAAAGGCCTTTGCCGGGGCGGGGGTCCGGACGGCGGATTTCCGAAAGGTCTTTGATCTTTCGGAGGCGAAGGAAGCCCTCCGGGAGCTTGGCGCGCCCTGCGTCGTCAAGGTCACCGACAAATCCGGCAGCCGCGGGGTCATCCGCGTGGATTCGGAGGAGGAGCTCGCGGAGGCCTATGCCGCGGCGAGGGCGGTGACCGGGAAGCCGTATCTTCTGGTGGAGAAGTTTATCGAAGGCCATGAAATCGGCGTCGATGCCTTCATCTGCCGGGGAGAGGCGGTCCTGCTTCTGCCGCACGATAAGCTGATGTTTCACGGAGCGCGGACCACGGTGCCGGTCGGGCATATTTTCCCGTATCCGATGTCCGCGGCGCTCGAGGCGGATCTTAAGGAGCAGGTGCGGCGGATTATTCTGGCGACGGGGATGGACAACTGCGCCATGAATATGGACGCCTTTGTCGTGGGCGAGAAAATCTATGTGATCGAGGCCGGCGGGCGGTGCGGGGCGACCTGCATCCCGGAGCTGATCTCGATGTACGGCGGCATCGACTATTACGGGCAGATGCTTTGCGCCGCGGCGGGCGAGCCGTCGGATTTTTCGCTGAAAACGGCCGTGCCCTGCCGGGCCAGCCTGCTGTACCGGGAAAAACCGGGCAGGCTTGCCGCGATCCGGGAAGAAAAAATCGCGGAAATGGCCGAAAGAGGGATTCAGGTTTCGTTTGATTACGCGCCGGGGGCAAGGCTCCCCGCCATGCGCGACGGGACAGACCGCATCGGGCAGGTGATCGCGCCCTGCGCGGACGCGGCGGCCTTCGGGGAGATCTTCCGCGAAGCCATGGACTGCGCGGTCATCGAAGAGGAGATTTAAGGAGGACGGTATCGTATGCAGATCGTTTATAATATTTTTATCGGGCTGCTGACGCTGGGGATCCTTGCGGTCGTGGCCGGGATGGTGATGACGCTGATGTCGCTGGTCCGGCGGAAGGACACGGCCCGCGACCGTACGCGGGTCGGTTCGTTCGTGATCCTCGGCGGGCTGGCTCTCGCGACGCTCGCGACCACGGTGCTTCTGGCGATCGCGCCGCAGCTTAGGTGATCTGTCATGCTTCTCTTGTCTTTTTTGCTCTGGATAATTCTGAACGGGCGCGTGACGGCCGAGATCGTGATCTTTGGCGGCCTTATTTCAGCGCTCCTTTTTTTGTTTCTCGGGCGAATCTTCGGATGGAATCTGCGGCGGGAGGGCACGCTGTACCGGAATCTGCCGGTTTTTCTGGCGTATGTCCTCTGTCTGATCCCGGAGATCGCGAAGGCGGCGTGGGCCGTGGCGCGGCTCGCCCTGTCGCCGCGAAGGCGGCCGGATCCCGTGCTGGTGGAATTCGATTCCGGCCTTCCGGGAACCGTTCAGAATGTCCTTCTGGCTAATGCGATCACGCTGACGCCGGGGACGATTACGGTCTCGCAGAAAAACGGGCATTTTGTGATCCACTGCCTCCGCCCGGAGTACGGTGAGGGGCTTTCGGACTGCAGCTTTGTCCGAATCTTACGGAAAATGAAGGGGATTTAACGCTGCCGTCGGGGAGCAGCGGGAGGGGAACGCATGGTTTCGGAGGCTTATCAGATTCTTTATACGGCGGCTTTGATCGCCCTGGCGGCGCTGCTTGCGCTGGCTCTCGCCCGCGCCATCATCGGGCCCCGGGTGACGGACCGGATCCTCGGCATCAACATGCTCGGGACGCTGGTCATCGCCATGATCGCGATCCTCTCGCAGCTGCTGAAGGAGAGCTATCTTCTGGATGTCGCGCTGATCTACACGATGATCAGCTTCGTGTCCGTTCTGGTGCTTTCGAGCGTCTATCTCCGGAAGCGGAGGAAAAGCGGGCGCGGGGACGAAAAGCCCGCAAAGAGGTGACGCGTATGATGGAATGGATTCGTTTCGGCGTGACCGCCGTCCTGCTCATCTCGGCGGTGGCGGCATTTGCCGCGGCCATGCTGGGCAATTACCGGTTCGGCTATGTGCTGAACCGCATGCACGCTGCCGGCATCGGGGATTCTCTGGGCGTTCTTCTGGTTGTTCTTTCCCTCGTCATCAGCGCGGACAGCGGGCTCGACATGCTCAAGCTCGCGCTTTTAGTGGTTTTTCTCTGGAGCACGTCTCCGGTGACCTCGCATTTTCTTGCGCGGATCGAGATGGGCGGCGATTCCGAATTCCGCAGCCATCTCCGCGACCTGCGAAAGAAGAAAAAGGAAGGGTGAAAAAGCCATGGAGGTTTTCAAGATCATTTTGCTCATCGCGCTGATCGTCTGCGCGGTGGCGGCGAACCTGACGAAGGGGCTTTTGCAGACGGTGGTCATCTTCATGGCCTACAGCTCGGTCATGAGCCTGGTCTGGATCCTCATGGAGTCGCCGGATCTGGCGATCACGGAGGCCGCAGTCGGCGCGGGGCTCAGTACGATCCTTTTCATCTTAACGCTCCGAAAGCTCCGCAAGGTGGACGAGCAGCTGATCGGAGAGGAAGAGGAGCCGGAGACGACGGAGTGAAAGGATGCCGGGAATGAAAGAAAAATTCTTGAAATGGCTGTACGGGGAGACGGATCCTTTGCGTGACGCGGACCTTGCGGCTGAGGCGCACGACGCTTCCCGCAAGGAGCTGAAGGAGAGAAACCGCCGCGCGAGGACGTATATTGATGAGTACCCCGGGACACAGATGGTCATCGCCGCCGAGCAGCGGACCTTCCGCGCCCTTTACCGCGTGATCGCCGTTGCCTCCTGCGTCGTCATCATCGGCGTCCTCCTCTTTTTGGTCGCGCATTTGCCGCTGTACGGAGAGGAAAATGTCCGCGCCTCGGCGGTTTCGGATCGCTATGTGGAGAGCGGCGTGGAGGAGACCGGGGCCGTCAACATCGTTGCCGGCATGATCCTCGACTACCGCGCCTTTGACACGCTCGGGGAGTCCCACGTGCTTTTCACCGCTCTCGTCCTCGTGATGATCCTTCTTGAGCTGGACCGGAAAAACACGCGGGCCGGGCTGGAGGATTACTACCGGATCCGGGGCGACCGGTATTTTGACACCTCGCGGGATCAGATCCTGCGCGTCGTGGGCTTTTTCCTCGTGCCCTGCATCTTCCTTTATGGCTTTTACGTCCTGCTCAACGGGCAGAACGGCCCCGGCGGCGGCTTTTCCGGCGGGGCGATCTTAGGCTCCGGGCTGATCATCTTTACCGCGGCCTTCGGTTTTTCGCGCGTGGACAGGTTTTTTACGCGGAAGCTTTTCCTTGCGGTCAGCGTGTCCGCCCTCAGCTTTTACAGCTTCGCGAAGGGCTATGTTTTCTTTACCGGCGGGAACGGCCTGGAGAACGGCATCCCGAAGGGGACGCCGGGCGCGATCCTCTCGGGCGGACTGATCCTGCCTCTGGACATCGCCGTCGGCCTGGTCGTTGCCTGCACCATGTTCGGGTTTTTCAGCCTCTTTCGGCGGGGGCTCATCGGAGGAAAATAGTTTTCTATGGAAATTCTGCTGAACAATTACGAGGAGGCGGTGGCGATCGTGCTTTTCGGCATCGGCCTGACGATGCTCCTGTTTCACCGGAACCTCATTAAAAAGCTGATCGGCATGAATATCATGGATACCGGCGTATTCCTTTTTCTGGCATCCATGGGCTATATCCGCGGCCGTGCCGCGCCGATCGTGACCAATGGCGTGACGGATCCGGAGGCGTATATCAATCCGGTTCCCGCGGGCCTTGTGCTCACGGGCATCGTGGTCTCGGTCTCCGTGACCGCCGTGATGCTGGCCCTGACCGTCCGTCTTTACCGCCGTTATCATACCCTCGACCTCGACAAGATCTACCTTCTCTCAAGGCATGAGACGGAGGATCGATAATAGAAAGGACAAAAGCCGTGGAGCTTGCGCGGAACATTCCTCTGTTTCTTATCCTGCTCAGCCTCTTTTCGGGAGTGCTGTGCATGGTCCTGGGGCGGAGGGCCTCAAAAATCTATACCGTTATCCTGGAGCTTTTCGCCCTCGCGCTTTCGGCGATCCTTCTGGCATACTGCCTTCGGACAGGCACCTCGTTCACCTTTGTCTTGGGCGAGTTTCCCGCGCCCTGGGGCAACGAGCTGCGCGCCGGAAGCCTGGAGGCGCTCCTTGCCTTTGCCTTCCTGCTTGTCGAGGCCTGCGCGGTTTGCGCGGGCGGGAAGTTCCTGAACGTCGACGTGGACGAGAGCAAGATTCATCTGTATTTTTCCGTCGTCCACCTTCTCCGCGCGGCGCTCCTCGCCCTGGTCTTTACCAATGACCTTTTTACGGGCTATGTGTTTCTGGAGATTCTGACGCTCACGTCCTGCGGGATCCTCATCATCCGCGAGATCGGCCGGACGACGCTGGCAGCGGTGCGCTACATGGTGCTGAACCTTTTGGGCTCGGGACTTTTCCTCCTCGGCGTCGTTCTTTTTTATGCCATCACCGGGCATCTTCTGATGGTACCGATGCACGAGGTGATCGCGGAGCTGGCGGCAAATCCCTCCGAGATGGTCTCGCTGACCCTCGCGGCGGGCATCCTGACCATCGGCCTCGGCATCAAATGCGGTCTTTTCCCGTTTCATTTCTGGATGCCGGACACCTACGGCTGGGCCACGCCGACCTCGGCGTCCCTCCTGGCCGGCCTGGTCTCGAAGGGATACCTGTTTCTTCTTATTAAAATATACCTGCGGGTCATCGGCACGGACGTTCTTCGGCAAATGCATCTTGGCCGGATCCTGTTTGTTTTGGGGATCTGCGGGATGGTCTTCGGCTCGGTCTCGGCGATCCGTCAGAACAACATCAACCGGATGGTGGCCTTTTCGTCCGCCGCGCAGATCGGCTATATCTTTATGGGCATCGGGATCGGCGGGATAGCGGGCTACACGGCGGCCGTCTTCCATATCCTGACGCACGCCGTGACGAAGGCGCTGCTGTTTTTGACGACGCCGTATCTGGCGGAGGTCTCCGGCGGAAGCCTTCTCTTCCGGAACCTTCAGGGAAGCGCCCACCGCGCGCGGGTCGCCGGGGTCTTCTTCCTCGTCGGCTCGTTTTCGATGGTCGGCATCCCGGTCTTCGCGGGCTTTTCCTCAAAGCTTCTTTTTGCGCTGGCGGCGGTCAGCGCGGAAAGCCTGCCGAAGATCTTTCTCACGATGCTGGCGCTGGCGCTGAGCTCGCTGCTTAACGCCCTGTATTTTCTCCGCACCATGATCCGGATCTACTCACGCGGCAAGGGCGGCTCCGAAATCTCGGCCGCGCGCCAGTATGAGGAAGCCCGCGGCCTTCGCGCGCCGGTGGCGGCTTCCGCCGATTCACCGGCCGGCGCGGCTTCCGATGCCCCGGCGCGGGCGTTGCCCTGGCAGGGCCGGCGGGAGGCGCTGGCCTATGTGCTCCCCGCTCTCGTTCTCACGGCGGCAAATGTCGCCCTCGGGCTTTTCTCGGGACCGATCGTGGAACTGATCGAAAATGGCCTTCGGATGTTTTCCTGAAAGGATGGTGTCATGCTGTATCTTGCTTCGTTTTTCTTTCCGGCGCTGGCCGGGATCCTCGTCGGGACGCTGAAGCTTTTGGCGAAGGGGCGGAGGTCGCTCTGCATCCTCGCCATGATCCTCTCGGACATCCTCGGCGGCCTTGCGGCGGCCTTCGGCGGGGAGATCACCTTCTTCACCTTCGCGCCGGGCGTGAGTGTGTCCTTCCGCGCCGACGCGCTGGGGCGGTTTTTCCTCATTCTGGTCCTGGTGCTCTACACCGCGGTCCTTTTCTATGCCTTTGAGTATATGCAAATGGAAGAGCGGGAGGGGATGTTCTTCGCGTTTTTCTTCGTCTCCCTCGGGGCGCTGCTCTCGGCGACGATGGCCGCGAACCTCGTAACCTTCTATCTCTGTTTTGAGTTCGCGACTTTAACCTCGATGCCGCTCGTCCTGCACGAGCTGACCCGGGACGCGATCGCCGCGGCCAGAAAATATCTTTTCTATTCCATCGGCGGCGCGCTCATGGGACTTTTAGGGGTTTTTTATGTCTATTTCTGCGCCGGTCCCTCGACGAGCTTTGCCCCGGGCGGGATCCTGGATCCGGTGAAGGCGGCGGAGAACCGCGCGGTCCTTCTGGCGCTGGTCTTCGTGGCCATCGTGGGCTTCGGCACGAAAGCCGGCCTGTACCCGATGCACGGCTGGCTCCCCACCGCGCACCCCATCGCGCCCGCGCCGGCCTCCTCGCTCCTCTCGGGCATCATCGCGAAGGCCGGAATCCTCGCGGTCATCCGCCTGGTCTATCATTCGGTCGGCGTGGAATTTCTCCGGGGCACCTGGGTGCAGCTGGCCTGGAGCATTCTCGCGATGCTGACCATCTTCATGGGCTCGATGATGGCCTTCCAGGAAAAGGTGACCAAAAAACGTCTCGCCTACTCGACCATCAGCCAGCTCTCGTACATCATGCTGGGTCTCTCGCTTCTTTCGGAAGCCGGGCTCATCGGCGGCCTCCTGCACGCGGCGGCCCACGTCGCGGCCAAGGGCTGCCTCTTCCTCTGCGCGGGCGTCTTCATTTACAAATTAGGCAAAAAGCGGGTGGATGAGCTTTACGGGATCGGCCGCGTCATGCCGGTGACGCTCTGGTGCTTTCTGCTCAGCGCTCTCTCCCTCATCGGGATCCCGCCATTTGCCGGCTTCGTCAGCAAGTGGCATCTCGCGCTGGCCTCGCTCGCGCAGGACAATCCCGTCCTCGCGGTGCTGATGCCCTGCATTCTGCTGGTCTCGGCGCTCCTTACCGCCGGGTATCTTCTCCCGGTCGTCGTCGACGGCTTTTTCCCGGAGCTCCGCGGCCACGGGGAGCCGGCGCCTTCGAAAAAGAGCGCGAAAGCGGGACAGAAGCCCGCGTCGGAGGCGTATTCGCAGCTTCCCGAGGGCTCGCGGGAGCCGTCCGGGTGGATGCTGGTCCCGATGCTGGCGCTCTGCGCGATCTCACTCTTCGTCGGCATTTTCGGCGGCCCGATCGCGCAGCTTCTTTCGCAGCTTCTGGGGGCGGCCGCATGAGCGGCGGCTGGCTCCTCCTCCCCATCGGACTGCCGGTCCTCGGGGGGCTGTATGTGCTTTTCCGGAAGCCCGGGACGGATACGCGGCGGCTCGTGATCTGTGAAATCTTCACCCTTGCGGCAGCGGCGATGACATTTGCCATGATCCTTTTCGGGGATCGGGGCATCGTGCAGGTTTTCAGCCTCATGAAGGGCTTCGCGATCTGCTTCCGCGTGGACGGACCGGCCATGCTCTTTGCGGGCATGGTGAGCGCGATGTGGCCCTTCGTCCTGCTCTACGCGAAGGCGTATATGGAAGGGGAGCACCAGCGTGACAAGTTTTTCGCCTTTTTCACGATGACCTACGGCGTCACGCTGGGAGTCGCGTTCGCGGCCAACCTGCTGACGATGTATGTTTTCTTCGAAATGCTCACCCTCGTGACGATCCCGCTGGTGACCCACTACGAGGATCACGACAGTATGTACGCGGGACGCAAATACGCGGCCTACTGCATCGGCGGGGCTTCGCTGGGCTTTATCGCCGTGGTCTTCTGTTCCCTCGGCGGGAGCGAGGCCTTCGTCTACGGCGGCTCGCTGGACACGGTCTTCCCGGCGGAGATCCTGCGGCTCATCTTCGTGGTCGGCTTCTTCGGCTTCGGCGCGAAGGCGGCGATCTTCCCGCTCCACGGCTGGCTTCCCACGGCCGGCGTCGCGCCGACGCCCGTGACGGCCCTGCTCCACGCGGTGGCGGTGGTCAATACCGGCGTGTATGCCGTCGTCCGGCTCACCTGGTATGTCTACGGGCCGGAGCTTCTTGCCGGGAGTCGTGCGCAGCTCGTCTGCCTTCTTGCGGCGGTGTTTACGCTGGTCTTCGCGGCGGTGATGGCGGTCCGGGAGCGCCACGTTAAGCGGCGGCTGGCCTATTCCACGGTTAGCAACCTCTCGTACATGCTGTACGGCGTGCTGCTGCTGACCCCGGCGGGGCTTTATGCCGGGCTTCTGCACATGCTGTTCCACGGGATCATCAAGATGTCGCTTTTCTTATGCGCGGGCGCGTTTATGCACGTTACCGGCAAGGCATATATTTATGAGATAAATGGCGCGGGCCTGAGGATGCCGGTGACGTTTTCGTTCTACACGCTGGGGGCGCTGTCCCTGACGGGGATCCCGCTCTTCTGCGGCTTTGTCTCGAAGTGGAGCCTGCTGACGGCCGGCGCGGAGGCGGGAACGCCGGCGGCCCTTGCGGGCGTCGCCGCGCTGATCGCCGCGGCCTTTCTCTGTGCGGTATATACGATAAGTATCAGCGTCCGCGCTTTCTTCCCGGAGACGGGGAAGAGCTCGCCGGAGGGCGGCGTTCACGAAGCCCCCTGGCAGATGCTCCTGCCGATCGGGGTTTTTGCCGCGCTGAATATCCTCTTCGGCCTCTTTCCGGGACTTGTCACGGGATTTATACAGGAAATATCTATGGGCGTGTTTTGAAAACACTGAGGTGACAAATGCTTGTTGATCTGATCGTTTTTCTTCCATTTGTTATGGCGGCGGGGGCGTACCCGCTGGGAAGGAAGCACGAAAAAATCCGCGACCTCCTCGTGCCGGCCTTTGCCGGGATCGAGCTTTTGCTCTGCTGCCTGCTTTTCGGGGGGCAGGGGAGCGGCACGGAGATCACCGGCGTGCTTTCCATGGGGCTGTCCTTCACGGTGGACGGTTTCCGTACGGTCTACGCGCTGATCACGGCGTTCATGTGGTTTATGACCTCGGTCTTTTCGCGCGAATACTTCGCCCATGAGCGGGAGGGGCTGGCCCGGTACTACGTGTTCTGGCTTATGACCCTCGGCGCGACCGAGGGCGTGATGCTTTCCGCAGACCTTATGACGACCTTCGTCTTCTTCGAGATTCTCTCGTTTACCTCGTTCACCTGGGTCCTGCACGAGCAGACCCGCGCCGCGATCCGCGCCGGGTACACCTACCTGTTTATCGCGGTTATCGGCGGGCTGCTGCTCCTCATGGGGCTTTTGCTCCTCTATTCCGCCGCGGGGACGCTCACCTTTTCCGAGCTTCCGGCGGCGATGGAGAGGATTCTGACCAATCCGCCCGCGGGCGGCGCATCCGCGGCGGCCCTAACGAACGCTTCTTCGGCCGGCGCCTTCGCCGCGCCGCTGCCCAACGCGGCTTCGCCGGGACGGCTTCTGGCGGCGGGAATCCTGATCCTTCTGGGCTTCGGGGCGAAGGCGGGGATGTTTCCCCTGCATGTCTGGCTGCCGAAGGCCCATCCCGTCGCCCCTTCGCCGGGCTCGGCCATCCTTTCGGGTGTGCTCACAAAGGTTGGAATTTTTGGTATTCTGATGACCTCGGCAGAGGCGTTTCCCGCCCACCCGATGCTCGGCGCGGTGATCTACGTTCTCGGACTCGTCACGATGTTCCTCGGCGCGCTGCTCGCGCTGTTTTCCGTGAATCTAAAGCGCACCCTTGCCTGCTCCTCCATGTCCCAGGTCGGTTTTATCCTCACCGGGCTCGGGAGCTTCGTGCTGCAGGGGGCGGTCGCGGCGGCCCATGAGGGCGCTTCGGCGCTTTCGGGAGCCGGGGAGGCTGTGCGGGAGGCTTTGGCCGGCGGCGCGGCGGCGCTTTCGGGAGCCGGCGCTTCGGGAACGCTCTCGGCGCTTACCGGGGAAATCGGTGAGGGGCGCGTCCTGGCCTCGTCGGGGCTCATGCTCCATATGGTGAACCACTCGCTCCTGAAGCTGGCGCTTTTTATGATCGCGGGCGTCGTGGTCATGAACCTGCACAAGCTCGACCTGAACGCGATCCGGGGCTGGGGGCGGAAAAAGCCGCTGCTGAAGCTGGCCTTCGCGCTCGGCGGCCTCGGGATCAGCGGCGTGCCGCTTTTTAACGGCTATATCTCCAAGACCATGCTGCACGAGGGGATCGTGATGCTCATCGAGGAGGCGGAGACGGCCGGCGTCGGCGCATTTGCCGTTCACGTTCTGGCGGCCTCCGAATGGATCTTCCTCATCTCCGGCGGGCTGACATTTGCCTATATGATGAAGCTCTTCTTCTGCGTCTTTGTCGAAAAAAATGCCGACCCGAAGGTACAGGCCGCGTATGACGGCGCGTCCGCGGCGGATGCTGCCTCAAAGGACTGTGTCTTTGCCTCGGGCAGCCAGCGTCCGCCAAAGACTTCCGAGACCCGGGCGGCAGCTGACGGCAATGCCGCCTGCCGGAGAAGGCCGTACATGAACGCGGCGTCCGCCTTCGCGATCCTCGGCAGCGCCATTTTCATGCTGATCCTCGGGCAGCCGGCGGTGATGACGCGTCTGGCGGCATTTATGACCGGAAATCCGGAGATCCTGGAGTTCCATGCGTTTACGCCGGGGAATCTGAAGGGCGGCTTTATCTCTCTCGGCATCGGCGCGGCGGTCTATCTTCTCATAGTACGGCTTTGGCTGATGAGAAAAGGCGTGTATCTTGACCGCTGGCCGAAGGGCCTGGATCTTGAAGAGCGGGTGTACCGCCCGCTTCTTACGAAGGCGCTGCCGGGAATCTTCGGCGCGATCGTCCGCATCCCGGCCGAAAACCGCGTAAGCAGTCTTCTTTGCCGGGGCGTTCTGGCTGCCGGAAAGGCGCTCGCGCGGTTCTTCGGGGAAAACCGCCTGCTTCGGCCCGTCTGCCGGGGGCTCGTGTTTCTGGGAACCTTCTTCGGACGGTGCCTGTCCACCGGGACGGACGCGTTTTTCGCGCTCCTTCGGAAGACGGTCCTCCGCGAGCGGAGGGTCCAAACCGCCGAGGATTACCAGCCCGGGAAAGCCCGCACGGCCGTCCGCGTCACCGAGGAAGCGCTGCGGCCGCTTGCCTTCAATTTCTCGTTTGCCCTCCTGATGACCTGCCTGGGCATCATCGTCTTTCTCGTCGTGCTGCTTCTGACGATCCTGTAAATGCGCCTTTCCCGTGGGCGGCCCGGGCCGGAAGACCCGGAAAATAAGCCCAAAAGCATCAAAAGGGAGATTTGGGCTTACGGCCGCCCCCGGAATACTTCGAAAAATAAGCCCAGAAGCTTCAAAAGGGTGTTTTGGGCTTACGGCCGAACCCAAAATACTTCGAAAAATAAGCCCAGAAGCTTCAAAAGGACGATTCGGGCTTACGGCCGGCAAAAGAAAGCCGGATTTTCGGTTTGTATTTGCCAGACATTTGGTATACAATATAGAAAAGTGTTAACCAGAAACAAAAGAATCTTATCGGTATAGAAGGTATGAGGAGAACATGAAAGCAGAATTTTCTTCTTATTTAAATGGTATTGCGCCAGGGCTTGCGCGCCTCATCGCCCTTTTGGACGATTTTGACTACGCGAGCGTCCTGGCGGCCGATTCCGTGGGCTTTGCCGTGCGGGTCGGGCAGAAAAACATGTCCGTGGAAAACAGAACGATGACCACGGAGCGCGGCGCCGTCCTTCGCCTCGCTAAGGACGGCCTGTACACGGAGTACGCCTTCAACCGCTTCGACCCCGAAAAGCCTGAGGAGACGGCAGCCGCCGCCCGGAAGGCCCGGGAGGGGCAGCTCGCGGTGCTCGCGGCGGCCGGCGCCGGGATCTACGAGACGGGGATCCTTCCCGACGAGCCCTGGACCATCGACGCGGCCTTCGACACGGAGGAGACGCCGGAGGGGACGGATCAGGCATCGCTCCTTGCGTCCTTAAAACAGATTTCCGACGAGGGCATGACGCTCTCCGAAAACCTTGTGGATGTCCGCCTCGCGGCGCAGACCACCCACATCTCCAAGCTCTTCCTGACAAAGAACCGGAACCTTCGCCAGACCTACGTCTATTCCGAGGCCGTGGTCCTGCCCATCGCCTCGAAGGACGGGAAGATGGTCATGGCTTACGAGAGCCTCTCCGGGCGCGTCGGTCCGGAGCTGTTCCGCGGCCTTTCCGGGAAGGTCGCCGCGGCGGTGAAGACGACGGAGGAGCTTCTCGGGTCGGACAGCATCGAGCCGGGAGAGTACGACATCATCGCCTCTCCGGACATCGCGGGACTGATCGCCCACGAGGCCTTCGGCCACGGGGTCGAGATGGATATGTTCGTGAAGGGACGCGCCCTCGGCGCGGATTATATCGGGAAGCGCGTCGGCTCGGATCTCGTCACGATGCACGAGGGAGCCCTCTGCGCGACCAACGTAACGACCTACGCATTTGACGACGAGGGGACGCCGGCCGGCGATGTCGTCGAGATCGACCGCGGCATCCTGAAAACGGGCATATGCGACGCGCTCTCCGCGCTCCGGCTCGGTACCGTTCCGACGGGCAACGGCAAACGCGAGAATTTTGAACACAAAGTATATACGCGCATGACCAATACGATCTTTGACTCCGGCGAGAGCACCCTGGAGGAGATGATCGCCTCGATCAGCTTCGGCTATCTTCTGGAGGGCTCCCAGTCCGGCATGGAGGATCCGAAGCACTGGGGTATCCAGTGCATCGTCGAGCGGGGCTACGAGATCCGGGACGGGAAGCTCACCGGTAAGGTTGTCGCGCCGGTGGTCATGACCGGCTATGTTCCGGATCTCCTTGGCTCGATCTCCATGCTGAGCCGCGACCGGGGGGTTTTCGGCAGCGGCGGCTGCGGCAAGGGGTATAAGGAGTGGGTCAAGGTGGCCGACGGCGGCCCTTATCTTAAAGCGAAAGCGAGGCTGGGATGATGAACGAGATGCTTTTGGAGCTTCTCCGCACTCACGCGACCGACGGCTGGGAGGTCACGGACGTGGAGACGGAGGGCTGGGAATTTTATTTTATCGGACATAAGCTGGATCAGAGCCGCACCCGCAGCACGCGCCACACGACGGTCTGCGTCTACAAAAAGAGTGAGGACGGCGCCTGTCTTGGCAAGGCGGGGGGCGAGATCGCCCCGACGGCCACGCGCGGCGAAGCGGAAGAGATGATCCAAAAGCTCCTCTTCCAGGCTTCCCTGGTGAAAAATCCGTATTATGAGCTGGTACAGCCCGCGGAAGCCGCCGCGCCGGCCCCGGACGGGGAGATCCCCTCGCCGGCGGAGATCGCGGCCGACTTCCTCGCGGTCATGCGAAATCTGCCGGAAACCGAAACCGAGGACATCAATTCCTACGAGATCTTTGCAAATAACAAAAAGCGGCATTTTATGAATTCCGAGGGCGTGGATGTCTCCTCAAGCTACCCCTCGTCCATGATCGAGGTCGTCGTGAACGCCCGAAAGGACGGGGAGGAGATCGAGCTCTACCGGAATTACACCTCGGGGAGCTGCGGCGCGAAGGAGCTGGCGGAGAGCCTCTCCCGGACGCTTGCCATGGGCCGCGACCGGCTGCTTGCCCGGCCGACGCCGGTCTCCGGGAAGCTCCCGGTGGTCTTTTCGACCGACGCGGCGGTCGCCCTCTACCGGTATTTCATCAGCCGGCTCTCGACGGGCATGATCTACCAGCAGATTTCGGACTGGACCGCCGGGAAGGACGTGATGGAGGGCGCTCTGGGCGACCGTTTCACCGTGCGCAGCGCAAGAGACCTTCCGAATTCCTCGGCAAATGCGGCCTTCGACGGAGAGGGGGCTCCGATCCGGGACGAGACGTTCCTTAAGGACGGCGTCGTCCGCGCAAATTTCGGTCCGCGGCAGTTTTCCTGGTATCTGGGACAAAGGGATACGTTCCTGCCGGGCAACTTTGTGGTTTCCGGCGGAACGAAGAGCGCCGCGGAGCTGCGCGAAGGAACGTGCCTTGAGGCGGTCGAATTTTCGGATTTTCAGGTGGATCCGGTGACCGGCGATATTGCCGGCGAGCTTCGGCTCGGATATCTCCGGGAGAACGGAGCGTGCCGGATCGTCTCGGGGGGCTCGGTCTCCGGAAACATGCGCGAGGCGCTTAAGGAAATGCGGGCGAGCGGGGAGGCGCGGCAGTATGACTGCTACAGCATCCCGGCCGTCACCCGCATCGAAGGCCTCACCGTGACCGGGGCAGTGTAAAGTTTGGGAAGGAGGGAATTATGGCGAATCATCCTCAGGGAAGAGAGAAGAATGTGACAGGTCCGGGCCTCGGCGTGCATCGCCGGGGAGCTGCCGGCACCGGAAGCGTCGGCAGCGGCGGCCGTCCGGGGACGTCCTCCGGCGGGGGCGGCGGGATCAACATGGGCGGCGGGTCCGGACGGCCGTCCGGCGGCGGATCCCCGCGGCCGTCCGGCGGCGGCCATCGCGGTCCGGGCGGACTGTCTCCGCTGGTGATCATCATCATTCTCGCCGTGGCGATCCTCGGCGGGGGCGGGAGCATCTTCTCCATGTCGGGGTTCCTCGGCGGCGGGGACTCCGGGAGCGGGACGACCTACTCCCAGGGCGTGACGACGCCCGGCGCCGTGAATTCACAGTCCGGAAGCGCTGCCTCCCAGACGCCGGCGGTCGGGGCCGACAGCGGGATCTTCAGTCTTCTTGGCGGCAGCCCGGCGGGAACGTCGACCGGCTGGAGCTCCGGCAACAATACCGGCGCTTCGGTGGACACACAGGTCGCGCAGGCGGCCCGCGGCAAATACACGAGCCTTCGGGGCAGCGGCAAGGATGTCGTGACGATCCTCGTCTATATGTGCGGCACCGACCTGGAATCGAAGCATGGCATGGCCTCCAGAGACCTTCAGGAAATGGCCGCTTCGGATATTTCCGATAAGGTCAACCTGATCGTTTACACCGGCGGCTGCAAAAAATGGAAGACGGACGGGATCTCGAACAGCGCAAACCAGATCTATCAGGTCACGAAGGGAAAGATGACCGTTCTGGAGCGCGACCAGGGGAGCGCGGCGATGACCCTGCCCTCGACGCTTTCTTCCTTTATCAAATACGGAAAGAAAAATTATCCGGCGAACCGCACGATGCTGATCCTCTGGGATCACGGCGGCGGATCGCTGTCCGGCTATGGCTACGATGAGAAGAACTCCTCCTCCGGCTCCATGACGCTCTCCGGCATCCAGAAGGCGCTGAAGGACGGCGGACAGAAGTTCGATTTTGTCGGCTTTGACGCCTGTCTGATGGCGACCGCCGAGACCGGCGTCATGCTCGCGGACTATGCCGACTACATGATCGCCTCCGAGGAGACCGAGCCGGGCATCGGCTGGTATTACACCAACTGGCTGAACGCGCTTTCGAAGAACACCTCGCTCTCGACGCTGGACATCGGCAGGCAGATCGTGGACGATTTCGTCAGCACCTGCGCGTCCCAGTGCCGCGGGCAGAAGACCACCCTCTCGGTGGTGGATCTTGCGGAGCTTGGCGAGACGCTCGGCCCGGATCTTAAGGCCTTTGCCACCTCCACCAAGAACCTCATCACGGGAGATCAGTACAAAAAAGTCTCCACCGCCCGCAACAACAGCCGCGAATTTGCCGCGTCCTCGAAAATCGACCAGATCGACCTCGTGCATTTCGCGAAAAACCTGGGAACGAAGGAGGGCGAAGCCCTCGCGAAGACCCTGCTCTCCGCCATTAAGTACAACCGCACCTCGTCCAATATGACCAATGCCTACGGGCTGTCGGCGTATTTCCCGCTCCGCAAGACCGGCAAGGTGGACTCGGCGGTGGCGACCTACAACGCGATCGGCCTGGACAGCGCCTACGCGGACTGCATCCGTGAATTCGCAAGCCTACAAATACGAGCATCGGCTCCTTCCTGGGCGGCGGCTCGCAGAATCAGTCCTCCTCCGGCGGCGTTTTCGATCTTCTGGAGGGCTTCCTCGGGGATTCGGGGACCGGCTCCGGCAGCGGTCTTTTCGGCTTCCTCACCGGGCGCAGCATGCCGACGGAGAAGATGGCGGATTACATTGAGCACAACCGATTCGACGCGGGCGCGCTGGTCTGGAAGAAGAGCGGCAGCGACAGCGTTATCTCCCTGCCGAGGGAGCAGTGGGAGCTGGTGGAAGGCCTGGACCTCTCGGTCTATTACGATGACGGCGAAGGGTATGTGGATCTGGGCCTCGACAATGTCTTCACCTTCAACGACAAGAATGAGCTCGTCGCGGATTATGACCATACCTGGATCTCGATCAACAATCAGCCGGTCGCCTACTACCACATCGATACGACCGTGGAGGGCGACAGCTATACGATCACCGGCCGGGTGCCGTGCCTGCTCAACGAGCAGCCGGTCAACCTGATCCTGATCTTTACCGACAAGGAGCCGAAGGGCTACATTGCCGGCGCGGATCCCGATTACGATCCCCAGGCGGAGACCGAGACGAAGGCAAGAGGCCTGATTGAGCTCGTGCCCGGCGACACGCTGGAATTCCTCTGCGATTTCTATGATTATAAGGGTGTGAAGGACGAGGATTATTACTTCCTTGGCAACCCGATGACCGTCACGGCGGAAATGAACATTTCCAACACCGATCTCGGTGAGGGCGAAGTCAGCGCGATGTATCGCTTTACCGACATTTACCAGCAACAGTACTGGACGCCGGCGTTCTGAAGCCGTCCGGGACGGAAAGGAGCGCTCATGGCGGATACCGAAGAGAAGGACAAAAAGCCGGAGGAAAATAAGGACAAAGCATCTGAGGAAAAAAAAGACGAGAAGCCGAAAATGACGACGGGGATCCTGATCCTGCTCGCGATCCTGACCCTGATGTTTGTTTTGATCGCCGTGCTTTTGTTTGAAGGAAGGACGCCGGCCGGCACGGCGGGCGCAAAGAACCCGGGAGCTGTGTCCGCGGAGCGCGGGCAGCCGGCAGCGGAAACGGAGAAGGTTCCTTTCCGGGAGTGGATCTGTAAAAAGATCCGGATCATGCTTCTTATGAAAACCTTCTATGAAAGCGGTGTGTCTGCGGGAGATCAGCTTCGGGGTACCATGAGGGATCTTGTCGGCGCCTGGGGAAGGCTTCTGAACGCGGAGAAGGCCGGGGGAGAACCCTTGTCCCCGACAGCCCCCGCGGAAGTACCGCCCGCGGCGAAGCCGGAATCGGCGGCAGTGCAATAAACGTTACAAGTCACTCCCGTGCCAAACACTCGCCCTAAAGGACTAGCTGCGCGTCGCTGTTTGGCACGGGCCAGTGACATAAATCAGCCTGTGTATGA
>CACZBB010000008.1:0-774 GCA_902779245.1 uncultured Lachnospiraceae bacterium
GGAGATATTCACGCACATCTTTGCCGGGATGATGGACAAGGGCCTGATCCTCCGTGATGACCCCGCCATGCTGGCCTTTGCCTATACCACGCCGATCTCAGCGCTGATCCACCTGTGCGACCGGGAGCCGGAGAAAACGGAAGGAGCGATCGCGCAAATCGAAGCGTTCAGCCGGCACTTTCTTGCGACCTATGGGGTGAAGTAACCATGTTTGATCAGGAAAAATACCTGGCTGATCTGATCATGAACTGCCGGTCGGCTTTCGGAGAGCGGCTGCGGTTTCCCCAACAGCAAAAAGAACTTTGAACCGGCCATCATGCAGTTCAAATTGTGCTTCCCCGGTGACCACAAGATTCTGACCGTATTCTTCGAGGATCCATTCTGGGTTGGCGTCTTTGAGCGTATCGAGGATGGAAAGTTGTCGGTTTGTAAAGTGACCTTCGGTACGGATTGGAAGCTGCAAAACAGTCCCAGATTGTCAGTTATCTGGAGATCGTTGTGCAATAGTAAAGAGAATCATCGCTGTTTGTAAGACAGTCGGGAGAAGTGGGATGTATATTGTCAAAGCAGAAGCAAACCAGGTAGAAAAAATCGTAGATATGTCTATCAGAGCTTTCGAAACAGATGTAAATGTCGGCGGAGTAAAAGGCGAGTATCCGCCTGAATTTGATTCGGTAGAATGGCATAAACAAATGGCCCGGGAGGGGCATTTGTATCAGGCAATGATCGGAAAAGATTTGGCAGGGGCTGCCATTGTATTTCCGGATGAAACAG
>CACZBB010000008.1:837-18828 GCA_902779245.1 uncultured Lachnospiraceae bacterium
CCCATGTTGGAATGAGCGGACAAATGCTTTTTACAAAAGATTAGGCTATCGGATCGTAAAGGTTGAGGATGGATTCGCCTTTTATCAGAAAAGAAAAAGCGAACCCTATACAATCCGAAATTTCACATAAAGAAAACTTCTCATTTGTGGAGGTTGGAGGTGTTCAGATGGAGTATAACAGCACAGTTACATTGAAAGACGGAAGAGCCTGTATCCTTCGTAACGGGACGGCATCGGATGGGCAGGCACTCCTTGATGTTTTTAACCTGACACACAAGCAGACGGATTTTCTTCTTACTTACCCCGAAGAACACCGCTATACGGCTCAGCAGGAAGCGGATTTTCTGCAGGAGAAAACGAATAGTGCCGATGAGATCGAGCTTCTTGCGGAGCTGGACGGAAAAGTTGTGGGCAGCGCCGGAATCGGCTGTGTCGGCCGAAAGGAAAAGATCCGGCATCGTGCAGAGTTCGGCATCAGTGTGGATAAGGCGTACTGGGGGCTTGGCATCGGAAGGGCACTGACTAAGGCCTGCATCGAATGTGCAAAAAAAGCAGGATATATCCAGTTGGAACTGGAAGTCGTGGCAGAGAACAGCTCAGCAATAACCTTGTACGAGAGCGTTGGCTTTGAAGAATATGGCAGAAACCCCAAGGGCTTCCGCTCCCGCTATACCGGCTGGCAGGAGGTCGTGCTCATGCGGCTGGATTTTGACATCGGAGAATAATCGGAGGAAGTACAGTATATTTATCAGAGGATCTATGCTATACTCTGATAAGAACACTGTTTTGCTGACAAAGAAAAACGAATAAGGCCATGAACAAAATGTAATCTTTTACATTCATGGCGGTGCGTACGTTATCGATATAAATTCACAATATTGGCAGATCATTGAAACACTGATAAACAAGAAAAACAGGCACAAGAGAAGATTATAGAGAAGATTTTAAGGTGAGAGCATCTGCTATCACGATCTTCCGGAAGGCTCGGATGACTCCTTCTTCCTCTGCAAAAAGCTGATTCCCGGGTACCTGGACGGGATCACCGGTGTGTACCAGACGCCCCAGGGCTACTACGTGGATGATGCGGACGTGGAGGAATTCGACAAGGCATTCTCGCCAAAGGTGAAGCTGAAACTCCCGGGACAGATCTTTGATTGAAACAATAAGCCAAGGTCTGAAGGAAAGGGAACAAGATGAATAATGAAGAAATGAACGGCAGCCTTGCGGTCAACGAAAAGGCTTACCGGATCCTTCGCCTGCTGGGCAAAGGCAAAGGCGGGTATTCTTATCTCGCGGAAAAGGATGGACGGCAGGTGGTGATTAAGCAGATCCATCACGAACCGTGTGATTATTACAGCTTCGGCAACAAGATCGAGGCTGAATTGCGGGATTATGAGCGGCTGCAGAAAGCCGGCATCCGCATTCCGAGAATGCACGCCGCCGACAAAGACGCCGAGCGGATCGTCAAGGACTATATCGAGGGGCCGACCGTGATGGAACTGGTACGCTCCGGCAGATCGGTCGAGCCGTATCTGCCCCAGGTGCGTGATATGGCGGCAAAGGCCATGGCGGCCGGGCTGAACATCGATTATTACCCGACCAACTTTGTCGTGCAGGACGGACGGCTCTGGTACGTGGATTACGAATGCAACGATTACAGCGAGCAGTGGGACTTCGAACACTGGGGCATTCAGTATTGGCTGCCCAAAGTGACCTTCCGCGGCTACCGGGACGAGGACTATGAGGCGGTCTGCGATTTCCTGATTGCATTGAATCAGAAGGACAAAACGCACATCAACTGGAACTGGGCCCGGTTTGAATGGATGATGGAGCACCCGGAGTTTGACAAAAGCGCCAGCGCCTCCATCGGGCTCTGGTGGTCAGACGGCAAAGTCGTCGGCGCGGCGATCTACGATATGTATTTCGGGGAGGCTTTTTGCGCCGCGCTGCCGGAGTATGAGGCTCTGTACCCGGAAATTCTGGACTACGCCTGCCGGGAGCTGAAGGACGATGCCGGGCTGGCGATCGCGATCAATACTGAAAATGCAGCGGAAATAAAGGCAGCTTTACAGGCCGGATTCGAGCCGGTCGATCAGAAAGAGACAATCATGGAGCTTTCCCTTGACAGAGATTTTTCATCAGAGCTTCCCGAGGGACTGCGGCTTCGGGAAATGGATCAGATCGCGGATCGGGACGCTCTGGAGTGGCTTTTCTGGCAGGGATTTGACCATGGGGATGATCGGGAAGCGTTTGAACGTTCACTGGACCATGCTCCGCATGTCCGAAAACATTTCAACAGAGCCTTAAGCCTTTCCGCCGTGGATGCTTCCGGAAAGCCGGTATCGCACGGTTCGCTCTGGTTTCATCAGGATACGGATTATGCCTATGTAGAGCCGGTCTGCACGATTCCGGACTGCCGCGGGAAAGGAATTGCCTCCGCACTTCTTTCAGAAGCGTTTTCCCGTGCGAAAGCGTTAGGAGCAAAGGCGGCTTATGTGATTTCCGACCTTCCGTTTTATGAGAATCTCGGCTTTGAAAAAGCGCAGCATTACCTGTTTTACCGGAAGGGATCGTAATCTTCAAGAGAATATGTTATATGGATACCAATCTGTATATTTCCGAAGGAGGCTGCGGAAGGCTCCGGGTTTTTAAAAATACCGATAGGGCCGCGGCCCTTTTTCATCGGTTATCTGAATCCATCGTTACAAGTCACTCCCGTGCCAAACAGCGACGCGCAGCTAGTCCTTTAGGGCGAGTGTTTGGCACGGGAGTGACTTGTAACTGTTGTTCGCCAAAATGTGCTGACCGGTAAAGTGTAAGGTAGAAATCCGCGGCGATGCGTGATATATTTATCTCATGGACTGACATTAAGCGGAGGTCAGCGGCTCCGGAGCAGAGGATCCGTGTCCCGGAATTCGAGCCGGGAACGTCCGGAGCAAAAGAAAGGGGCTTATGAAGGCGGGAATACTGAATGTGCAGTGGATCAGTAATTACGGAGCGGTCCTGCTCGCGTATGCGATGCAGAAATATCTGGACCGGCTGGGAATCGAAAATGAGATCATTGATTTCAGACCCCGGCAGCCGGATGAATACGGAGAGATCGCCAGCGCTCACGCGGATGAAAAAACAACCCCGCACGCGCAGACGGCCGCGTTCGAGCGCTTCCGCAGGCGATTTCTGAGAAGGTCGCCGACGCTGATCGGAACGGGCGATACCGGCAGGCTTTCCTATGACGCGTATATTGTCGGTTCGGATACGGTCTGGACACCGCTGAAGCTCCATGACGTGGAAGCGGAAATGTTTTATCTGGAGTTTGCCAGGGGCAAGAATGCTCTGAAAATGTCCTGGGCCGCGTCGATCGGCGCCGATGAGCCGGCGATCCTGGAGGAGATCCGCCCGATCCTCGAGGAGCGTCTTAAGAATTTTGACGCGATATCCGTCCGGGAAAGGGAGACCGTGCTGTTTGTGCAGAGCCTGACCGGAAAAAAAGTCGCGCATGTAATGGATCCCGTGCTCATGCTGGATCGGGAGGCTTATGAGGAAATCCTTCCCGGCGTGACCGTCCCGGGAGAGAAGTATATCTATGCCTTCCTCTTTAATGACCTTCCGGGGGCGCTGGAGACGGTCAACGAATTATCCGAAAGAACCGGTCTCCCGGTTGTCGCGGATGTGAAGTCGGCCGGACGGGTGAATAATCTCCGGATCAACTGTGAAAATGACGGGCCGGCCGAATTTACGGAGAGGATCCTGAATGCGGAATATGTGATCACCGATTCCTATCACGCGGCGATCTTATCCATCCTGGGCAAAAGGCCTTTCGTCTGCTACACCCGTGAAGGAAGCAGCATCCGGGCGAGGAACCTTTTGGAGGATCTGGGGCTTTCGGAGCACTTTCTTTCGGGAGAGCGGCCGGGGATTGATCTGCTTCTGAAGGACATCGATTACGACGCGGTTTTTGAAAAGAGAGAGCTGTGGAGAGGCCGGTCGGAGGCGTTTCTCAAAGATACGCTGGGCATAAGGACAATGAAAAAGGCTTCGTTTCCACAAAAAGGTATGGGATGATGGAAGAAATGCATTTGTCGAGGAGTGCCGCGGAGCTGGTGGACCGGCTGGAGCGGACGGGGGATCTTTCGGACGGGGAATTCGCGGACATCCTCACCTGCGGGGAGCCGGGATTTGTCGAATATCTGGCGGAAAGAGCCAGGGCTGTGCGGGAGCGGGCCTACGGAAAAGAGGTCTATCTTCGCGGCCTGATCGAATTTACCAATATCTGCAGGAACGATTGTAAGTATTGCGGGATCCGGCGCGGGAATAAGCATGTCGAGCGCTACCGTCTGACGGAGGAGGAGATTCTCTCCTGCGGCGATATCGGGCGGAAGCTGGGCTTTCGGACCATCGTCCTGCAGGGCGGGGAAGACCCGTATTTTACGGATGAGCGGATGGTCTCTATCGTGCGGAAGCTCCGCGAGCGGCACCCGGACTGCGCGATCACGCTCTCGATCGGGGAGCGCGAGAAGGAAAGCTATCAGCGGCTGTTTGACGCGGGTGCGGACCGGTACCTTCTCCGCCACGAGACGGCGGACCGGGAGCACTACGCGATGCTTCATCCGAAGGAGATGTCCTTCGACCACCGGATGCGGTGCCTGCGGGATCTCCGCGAAATCGGCTACCAGGTGGGCTGCGGGATGATGGTGGGATCTCCTTACCAGACGCTCTCACACCTGGTGAAGGATCTGCGGTTTTTGCGGGAATTCCGGCCGGAGATGGTCGGCATCGGGCCGTTCATCCCGCACCACGAAACAGAGTTCGCGGATCAGCCCGCCGGCTCCGTGGAGATGACTCTGCGGCTCCTGTCGGTCATCCGGCTGCTTCTGCCGGACGTGCTGCTCCCGGCGACGACCGCGCTCGGCACCGCCGATCCCTTCGGGCGGGAGAAGGGGCTTCTGGCCGGCGCGAACGTCATTATGCCGAATCTTTCTCCGACAAATGTCCGCGGGAAGTATCTTCTGTACGATCATAAGATCTGCACCGGCGACGAGGCGGCGGAGTGCATCCGCTGCATGACCCTTCGCGTGGCGAAGACCGGCTATCAGGTCGTGGAAAGCCGCGGCGACCATGCGCGGCGGCGGGCGGAGAACCCTTAAACGGTAAAAGAAATTCGTGAATCGTGTGCTTTGACGCCCGAAATATATCCAGAGGAGGAGAACGATGCGAAGAATCAGACCGAAGAAAATCCTGCGCACATTAAACAGGAAGGTCGTTGAAATGTACGATGCCCTTGTCGACCGGCGAATCTGCGGTCAGAGCCTGGTGAAATATATCCCGAGCGAAGAAAGAAATGACACCGAAAAGATCGGCAGGACGGGCGCACAGTCCACGCCGTATATGGTTCTTAAGAGGATATTCAGTCATGTTGAATTGACGGAGAAGGATTCTTTCATTGATATTGGCTGCGGAAAAGGAAGAGTTCTCGCTTATCTCGTTAAGAGCAAGGCACCGTGTAAAATTTCCGGCGTGGAGATTCTTGAGGAGGCGGGAAAGATCGCGGAGGCGTGGTCAAAACGGTACGATAACGTTTCCATCATCATCGGCGACGCCTTTGAACTGAATTATAACGATTATACGGTGTTTTTTCTGGGCCGTCCGTTTCTGCCGAAGACGTTCGAGGTGTTTATCAGCAAGTTCGAGAAGGAGGTGCGCCATCCGATTACGCTCCTCTACTGGGTGGATCAGCAGAGCGGCGCATATCTCAAAGGCCGCCCGGGATGGACGATGACCCACCGCGAGGTTATCTACAAAATTCACGGAATGATGATGGCCGGAAGCCCACAGGGCTTCTCCGCGTGGACCTATGTTCCGGAATAACGGGCCGCGGGCGTAAGCCCGCGGTCAGGATTGCCGTCACCACATTGGCCCGTGCCAAACAGCGACGCGCAGCTAGTCCTTTAGGGCGAGTGTTTGGCACGGGAGTGACTTGTAACGCAGTGCGAACAGCACGGAGCAATCCGTGAATCGGGTGTATTGACACCGAGCCTATATATTAATGAAAAAACAGCCTGTGACGGATCCACGGGTTGTTTTTTTGTTTTTCGGAGCCGTAAGAAGAATTGTCAAAAAATTTAGCACTCACCTATTGACAGTGCTAACAAACTGTGCTATCTTGTATACAAGCCGGGCGGTCAAACGTCCGTGCGAAGAAAAAGATTTTTAGCACCGAAGGGAGGTGTGTCTATGAATATTCAGAAATTTACGCAGAAATCCGTGGAAGCGATTCAGCAGCTCGATAAGCTGGCCTACGATTACGGACATCAGGAGGTTGGCCAGGAGCATTTGCTGTACGCGCTCCTGACACAGGAGGCGAGCCTGATCCGCCAGCTCATTGAAAAGATGGGCGTCGATCCGGATTCGTTCCAGAAGACCGTGGAAGAGCTTCTTGAGCGGAAGCCGAAGGTGAGCGGCGGTCAGCCGTACATCGGGTCGGATCTCAACAAAGCCCTCATTCATGCCGAGGATGAGGCGAAGGCCATGGGCGATGAATATGTTTCCGTCGAGCACCTCTTCCTTTCGATTCTGAAATATCCGGGCAAGGACATGAAGGCAATGCTGAAGCGCTTCGGTATTGACCGGAACGGTTTCCTGAAGGCGCTGAGCGCGGTGCGCGGGAACCAGCGGGTGACCAGCGATAATCCCGAGGCGACCTACGACACGCTGAAAAAGTACGGGCAGGATCTGGTGGAGCGGGCAAGACAGCAGAAGCTCGATCCGGTGATCGGTCGGGACGACGAGATCCGGCAGGCGATCCTCATCCTCTCCCGGAAGAGTAAAAACAATCCGGTCCTCATCGGCGAGCCGGGTGTCGGCAAGACGGCGGCGGTCGAGGGGCTGGCGCAGCGGATCGTGGCCGGCGACGTGCCGGACAACCTGAAGGACAAGCATATCTTCGCGCTCGACATGGGCGCGCTCGTAGCCGGCGCGAAATACCGCGGCGAATTCGAGGAGCGTCTGAAGGCCGTTCTCGAGGAAGTCCGCGCCTCCGAGGGCAGCATCATTCTCTTTATCGACGAGCTGCATCTCATCGTCGGCGCCGGAAAAACCGAGGGCGCGATGGATGCCGGCAATATGCTCAAGCCCATGCTGGCCAGAGGCGAGCTGCACTGCATCGGCGCGACGACCCTCGACGAATACAGGAAATACATCGAGAAGGATAAAGCCCTTGAGCGCCGGTTCCAGCCCGTCATGGTGGACGAGCCGACGCTGGAGGAGACGATCTCCATCCTTCGCGGCTTAAAGGAGCGCTATCAGGTATACCACGGGGTCAAGATCACCGACTCCGCGCTTGTGGCGGCGGCGACGCTTTCCCAGAGGTATATCACGGACCGGTACCTTCCGGATAAGGCCATTGACCTTGTGGACGAGGCCTGCGCGCTGATCAAGACCGAGCTCAATTCTCTGCCCACCGAGCTCGACGAGCAGCAGAGAAAGATCATGCAGATGGAGATCGAGGAAGCGGCGCTGAAGAAGGAGACGGATACGTTAAGCCGTGAGCGCCTCGCGGTCCTGCAGAAGGATCTCGCGGAGCTTCGGGATTCGTTTAAGGCGCAGAAGGCCAAATGGGAGAATGAAAAGAAGGACGTGGAGGGGCTGAAGGCCTACCGCGAGGAGATCGATAAGATCAACGATGAGATCGAGATCGCCAAGCGCTCCTATGACCTGGAACGGGCGGCCCAGCTGCAGTACGGTGAGCTGCCGAGGGTGCAGAAGGCTCTCGCCGAGGCGGAGGAGCGGATCCGCGGCAAGGATGTCTCGATGGTTCATGAGGAGGTTACCGAGGACGAGATCGGCCGGATCGTCTCCCGCTGGACCGGCATCCCGGTCAGCAAGCTTACCGAAGGAGAGCGCACGAAGGTTCTGCATCTGCCGGAGGAGCTGCACCGCCGCGTGATCGGCCAGGATGAGGCTGTCCAGAAGGTCTCGGACGCGATTCTCCGGTCCCGCGCGGGCATTAAAGACCCGAAGCGGCCGATCGGCTCGTTCCTGTTCCTCGGACCGACGGGCGTGGGCAAGACCGAGCTGGCGCGGACGCTGGCGGCGAGCCTTTTTGACGATGAGAACAACATGGTGCGGATTGACATGAGCGAGTACATGGAGAAGTTCTCCGTCTCCCGGCTCATCGGGGCACCTCCCGGATATGTCGGCTACGACGAGGGCGGTCAGCTTACGGAAGCGGTGCGCAGGAAGCCGTTCTCCGTGGTTCTCTTTGACGAGATCGAGAAGGCGCATCCGGATGTTTTCAACGTGCTCCTGCAGGTGCTCGACGATGGCCGGATCACCGACAGCCAGGGAAGGCTGGTGGATTTTAAGAACACGATCATCATCCTGACCTCGAACATCGGGGCGCAGTACCTCCTCGACGGGATCGGAGAGGACGGCGGAATCGATCCGGCGGCGCTCTCCATGGTGACGGGCGAGCTGCGGGCTCATTTCCGTCCGGAGTTCCTCAACCGGCTCGACGAGACGATCGTTTTCCGTCCGCTCACCCGCGAGAACGTCCGCGGCATTGTCGGCCTGCTTCTGGCGGATCTCAATAAGCGTCTTGGCGACCAGCAGATCCGCATCGAGCTTACGCCGGCGGCGGTGGATCATGTCGTGGATAAGGCCTATGACCCGGTCTACGGCGCGCGGCCGATCAAACGCTACCTTCAGCAGCATGTCGAGACCCTCGCCGCCCGTGCGATTCTCGGCGGCAGCGCTCACGAGGGGAGCGTCATCCGGATCGACGCGGAGAACGGAGAGCTTGCGGCCTCCTGTAAGTGACAAATGAAGGCCGCGGGGCGATAAATAAAAAATCCCAGGCATAATGCCTGGGATTTTTTTGATACAGAGTCGATATGCGGGGGCAGCTTCGGACCGGAAGCCCGTCCCGGAGCACCGGCTTCGCGCCGCGGCCGGGTTGCTTACACCGGAATCCCGGCGCGGTATTTATCCAGAACCTTATGAATGCGGTCCACGGGGTTTAAGAGCGCGGAGAGCGACGCGTCATGGTTTAAGGTGTCGATGATGAGCGCGAGGTACTTGCTCATGTCGCAGCTCTTGTAATACGGCTTCGAGAGCAGCTCCTCGGACTGGTAGACCAGGTTGGTCGTGATCAGATGGTCGAACTCCTTATGCCGGTAGGCGTCATCGAAGCGCGCCAGTCCGCCGGTGAAGATGCCGAAGGTCGCGCAGATGAAGATCTTGTTCGCGCCCCGCTTTTTGAGGGCGGCGGATGTCTCAAGAACCTTGTCGCCCGAAGAGATCATGTCGTCGATAATGATGATATCCTTACCGTCCACCTCGGAGCCGAGAAACTCAAGGGCGACGACCGGGTTCTTCCCGTTGACGATGGTCGAGTAGTCGCGGCGTTTATACAGCATCCCCATATTAACGCCGAGGACATTTGCCAGATAGATCGCGCGGTGCATGCCGCCCTCGTCAGGGCTGACGACCATCAGATGATCGTCGTCGAGAAGAAGATTCGTGTCGAGACGGAGGATATTCTTCAGGAACTGGTAGGAGGGGCTCATGGACTCAAAGCCGTAGAGCGGGATCGCGTTCTGCGCCCTCGGATCGTGTGCGTCGAAGGTGATGATGTTCTCGACGCCGAGCGCGGCCAGCTCCTGCAGGGCGCTGGCGCAGTCGATGGACTCGCGGCCCTCGCGAAGAAGCCGGCGGCCTTCGTAGAGATAGGGCATGATGACATTGATCCGGTGCGCCTTCCCGCAGGCTGCCGCGATGACGCGCTTCAGATCCTGAAAATGATCGTCCGGCGACATATAATTCTCATAGGAGGCGAGCCGGTAGGTGAGAGAATGGTTGCAGACATCCACCAGAACATAGAGATCATCGCCGCGGACGCTCTCCTTGATGGAGCCTTTGCCCTCGCCGGAGCCAAAGCGCGGCGTCTGGGCCTCGATGAGGAAAGAGTCCCGGGCATAGTCGTTATCCCCGGAGACGATGCCGGACTCGACACGCTGCCTGCGCCAGAGAACGAGATATTCATTGATCTTCGCGCCGATCGCTTCGGTGCTCTTGAGAGGAATGATGCCGAGACGGCTGTCGGGGGAGGTGTTGAGTACGGGCTTTGCCTGAGTGTCTTTTGCTTCGGATGCTTTCATAAACTTCCTCCGTATCATGTACCTGGCCGGCCCGGAAAGAACCGGCTGCAAACAATGGTTCCTAAAATTTTAACAGACTCTTTTGCTTTTTCTGCATCCGGATATCGCTTCCGGCCATGCGGGCGGTGACGTAGCTCTCAAAAATACGGGAGCTGATTCGCTCACCGTAGAGCCTCCCGATTCCGTCCGGGTCAAGGTTCGAGGAGATGGCCGTTGACAGCCCGGCATTACCCCGCTCGTTGATCAGCCGGAAGAGCTCCGTGCCCACAAAGGTGTTGGTGTATTCGGTGCCCAGGTCATCGATGAGGAGGACCTCGCATCGGGTGACCATGTCGCTTTCGCGGGCCGTACGGCCGTTTCGGCGGAAGGCCGCGTCAGCCAGAAGATCGAAGAGGCCGCCGGCATCGAAATAGTAGACGGGACAGCCCTCGGAAAGAAGCTTTCCGGCGATGCAGTGCAGAAGATAGGTCTTGCCGACGCCGACATTGCCGTGGAGGAACAGGTTGTTCCCGGCCTGCCCGATATTTTGCGTGAATTGCTTCGCGCGCCGGACGGCATTCTCCGCGAGCCACCGCTGCGTCTTTCCGGCGGATTCATCTATTATTGTAGCAGAATACCATTCATAAGAAAAGTGCGAAAAGTCCGTGGAATCGGCAAATGTCTCGCCTTCGAGTCCAAGGCTGAGCCTTTTGGCCACTTTTTTTCGAAAACACAGGCAGGGCTTTCCGCTCACGTAGCCGGTATCCCGGCAGACCGGGCAGTCATAGCGGATCGTGAGCGCGTCCGCGGACAGGCCGTGCGCGAGGAGGAGCTGGCGTTTCCTTGCGGTGATCAGCGCCGTCCTTTCGGCGAGCCAGCGTGTGTCCGCGTTTGCATTTGCCAGCTTCTGACGGGCTGCCGAGAGACTGGCGGAGCGAAGCTCGTCGGTGAGGGCCGCAAGCCCGGGGATCCTTTCCTCGGCGGCCTGAACGGAAGCCTCCTGCTCGCGCCGGTGCCGGTCACGCGTTTCCTCATATTCCCGCATCAGGGCATCGTAATCGGCATTAGAAAGAACCATGGTCAGCCATCCTCCCCGGTTTGTTCATACATGAGTTTTTCGATGCTTCGATAATCGAAATTCCGCTGCTCATAGTTGCCGAAATTGCCGACGGCATTTCTGGTTCGCGGCGTGCGCGAAGCGGCGCGGGAATTCTTCGGATGCTCGGCGTCGAGACGCTTTATGTCCTCAACCGTCCGAACCCCGGCCGTGTGCCACCTGCCGAGAATCTTTCCGGCGTAGGCGAGTGTCGGGCGGGAGGTGGCGAGGACCGTCCGCGCGCAGGCTTCCTGTATGATCTCCCTGGAGAAGCTGTATTCCGTGAGCCACTGATCCATGATCGCTTTTTCGCGATCGATGGGAGAGCGGCCGCGGATCCCAAGAAATCCCAGGATGTCATAATACATCTGCTGGCTCTTTCCGTAGCGATCCTCAAGGAGCTTTGCGGCTTCCGAGGTACGGATGCCGCGCTCGTGCCAGCGGTGAGCGACGGTGAGAACGTAGCGGGCGCTGGTTTTTCCGAGATCGGCGCAGTATTCAAGAAGATAATCGACGAGCTCATACGGGAAGCGAAGCGAGTCGTAGATATAAGCGATGGCTTCGAGATCCTTCCGCGTCAGCATCCGGCGGAAATACTGCTCGGCAATGAAGTTGAGGTGCTTTACCTCATCTTTTTCTTCAAGCGTTTCAAAGCGCTCACGGGTGGGCAGCTGCGGCGTCTCGGCAAGGATCGGCTCTTTTGCGGCGACATAATAATCCGTGCCGGAGGGGGCGGTTTCCGCGAGGGAGGAAGAACTCCGGCCTTCCTCGCCGCTGACCGGAGCGGAAGCTTCCTTATTCTCATAAGCCTGAGCATCGGAGAAGACCAGCAGCCCTTCGCTTTCCCAGTAGCGGAGGGCGCGGGAAACGTCTTTTTCGGTCATGTCGAGGCGGTCAGCGATGTCGGAGGCAGGGACTTTCCCGCTTGCGGATTTCCGGAGAAGGCGCAAAAAGCAGAGGTAGATCTTCACGAACTCCCCGTTGGCTTTTGGCATATGAACGTCCAGAAATTCGCCTGTGAGGACGATGTCGCTGTCCGGGACAAAGGTGTACATAGGTTCTCCTCGCTTTTGCTGCTCGTATGCTTACCTTATTATACCATATCTTTCCGGCAAGATATCCACAAAGTAATCCACATTTTTTGGGCGCCGTTACGGTTGTGTCTGGTCACACGGTGACCAGACACGAAGGCGTTTTGCAATAAAATCGCCCTGCGGGCGATGGCACGCCTCAGTGTACGGAAAATTGTCCGTGCCTTAGCATCCGGCAGCAACGTCCATGCCTTAGCATCCGGCAGAAACGTCCAGTGGACGTTTCTGTCGGAGTGGACGTTTCTGTCGGAGTGGACGTTTCTGTCGGAGCGGCCTGCGGCCGCCGACGTTTCGGCCGCATTTACGGCGCTGCCGGACCGTCCTGGGTCAGCAGGCTGCTTAAGGACGTGATGCTTCCCGCGCCGACGGTGAGGATGGTGTCGCCGGGGCGGACGGACGCGGCGAGGAAATCGCGGATCCCCTCAAAGGAAGGAATGTAGAGAGCGTCGGTGCCGAGGGCAAGGATCTCCTCCCTGAGATTGTCGGAGGAAATGCCGAGGTCGTCTTTTTCACGGGCGGCATAGATATCCGCGAGGATGACATGATCGGCCGGCGCGAGGGCTTTGGCGAAGTCCGAAAGCAGCGCCTTTGTCCGGGAGTAGGTGTGGGGCTGAAAGATCACCCAAAGAGCGCCGTGCGGGCGGAGCTTTGCGGTCGCGAGGGTCGCGGCGATCTCGGTCGGATGATGGGCGTAGTCGTCGAAAACATCCGCGCCGCGGAAGGTTCCCTTCCGCTGAAAACGCCGGTCGACACCCGTGTAGGCCTCAAGACCCGCAATGACCGCGTCCGTGCCGATCCCGAGCGCATTTGCCGCGGCCGCGGCCGCGAGCGCGTTCTGCACGTTGTGGGCGCCGGGTACATGAAGACGGATCCGTCCCTTGGGAATGCCCGAAACCAGCAGCGTGAACGCGGCGAAGCCGCATTTGTCAAAGGACACTTCACCGGCGTCGAAGTCTCCGCCGGGGCCGAAGGTCACAAGGCGGCAGGAAAGCCCCTCTGTGATCATCGGCAGGTACGAGGTTTGCGTACTGATGACAAGGGTACCGTCCGCCGGGATCCTCTCGGCATATTTTCGGAAGGAGACGGCGATTTCGTCGAGATCCTTAAAGAAGTCCAGATGATCCGCGTCGACGTTCAGTATGATGCCGATCTTCGGATTCAGGGACAGAAAGCTGTTTTTATACTCGCAAGCCTCCGCAAGGAAGGTTTTCGGGCCGCCCACGCGGATGTTGCCGCCGATGGACGGAAGGATTCCGCCGACCGATACGGTCGGGTCAAGGCCGGCTTCAAGCAGGATATGGGTCAGCATGGAGGTCGTCGAGGTCTTTCCGTGGGTGCCGGCGACGGCCAGGGAATCCGGATAATTCGCCATGAGTTCACCGAGAAGCTCGGCACGGGTAAGGAGAGGGATGTTTTGCTCCCTCGCCGCGGCCAGCTCGGGATTGTCCCCGCGGATCGCTGCCGTATAGATGACGAGGCCGATGCTTCTATTAATATTTTCCGCACGGTGCCCGATGAATATTTTGGCCCCGAGACCTTCCAGGCGCTTTGTCAGGGATGACGCCTGCGCGTCTGAGCCGGAAACGGGAAAGCCGGCACGAAGAAGAATCTCGGCGAGGCCGCTCATGCTGATGCCGCCGATGCCGATAAAGTGAATGGGCAGAGGGTTTTGAAAATCGATCTGGTACATAGCGGGCTCCTTTTTCGACGTTTGGGTGTTTCTGAGTTTTCTATTATAGAGCCTCGCGCGGGAAAATGCAATCACGGCCTGAAAATCTCCGGGCATTTCCGCGGGAAAACGGTGATTCCGCAGCAGACCGCACAAAGACCGTACGCGTGGATTTTACGGCTTTGGCGCGGCGTGCGGCGATAAAAAAGTTATACGAAAATTTTCTTTAATATGTATTTGCGTTATCGTCTGGTTGTGCTATAATACCAACATCTTTGGCGAGAACAGACTTCTTGAAATCGGTCAGGCTTGACATTTTCGGGGAATTATCATATTCTTACGAACAAGAGGATACAAGACAGCAAGAGAAATCTGGCAAAGAGGTTTGTTTCAAAGAAAAACATGGGAATGAAAGGGGCAGACATGAACATTACAGACGTGAGAGTACGAAAAGTTGCAAAAGAAGGAAAGATGAAAGCGGTTGTTTCCATTACCCTGGACGATGAGTTTGTCGTTCATGACATTAAGGTCATCGAGGGTGAGAAGGGACTCTTCATCGCCATGCCCAGCCGCAAGGCGGCGGACGGTGAGTACCGTGACATCGCGCATCCAATCAATTCGGCTACGCGAAGCGAGATTCAGGAGATCGTTCTTCGCAAGTATGAGGAGACCTTGATTCAGGAAGAGGCTGAGGAAGATTTCTATTAATTCCTTATCAACAGAGAACAGACCATAAGATGAAAGCCGAAGGCGCGGGGATTCCCCGCGCCATTTTTTACTCTAAAAGTCCCGCGGTGCGGCTGCCGGATGTGCGTGCTCGCACGCACATCCGCGCAGCCATAGCGCGGGCTAGCCTGTAGAGCCAAGTAGGGCGACAGCCCGGACTGCGAATACAGGCGGCGATGGCGGGAGCTGCGAAGCAGCGGAGCCATCGACTTTTATACATAGTGGCACAGAGTACAAACTATGTATGCCCGTTTATTCACAGAGCCGCGTAAGAAAATTAGTTGTCTTCGGCAGTACGCGGCTCGCGGCGAGGGACAGAGGCTCGGAGCGAGGCTCCCTCTGCCTTATACTTTATACTTTCTTAAGAAAAAGGTATTTTTCTTTTGCGAAATGCTAAATGTTTCAAAAGTCACGCCATATTATTAAGTAAATGTTACGAAATATGAAAAAAGCCTTTCCAAACGTTACGGGTTGTGATATACTTCGTTGCGGAAAGGTAAGGTACCCATTATGAAAAAAGCGAAACTAGCAAGTTTACTTCTGGCCGCCGCTCTAGGGCTCGGACTTGCCTGCCCGGCGGGAGCCGATACAAAAGCAGAGATCGAAGCGGCGCGGGCCGCCGCCTCGCAGAATGAAGCAGCGCTCAGCGACGCGAACAGCCGCATCGACAGGCTCCAGACACAGAAGGCGGAGTTGGAAAGCTTTCTTGATTCCCTTGGGGACGAGATGGAAAAGCTTGGCGATGAGCTGGAGGAGCTAGGCGACAAGATCGATGCCAAGGAGCTTGAGATCGAGAAGACGAAAGCCGCCATGGATCGAACGGTCCGCGACATGGAAGCGCAGTACGAGGACATGAAGTCCCGCATACAATATATGTATGAATCCGGCAGCGCCAATATGGCGGTCACGCTTCTGGAGTCGAAGGACATCAGCGATTTCCTGAACCGCTCCGGTCAGTTCGAGATGCTGACCACCTATGACCGGGACCGCCTCGTGGAATTTGCGGCAACGAAGGAACGCATTGAGGAGCAGGAGACCAGCCTCAAGAAGGAACAGGAAGAGCTTCTGGAAGAAAAGGCCGCGTTTGATGAGAAGGAATCGGAGATCCGTACCCTGATCGCCAACACCAAGAAGAGCCTTTCGAACTTTGAGGCGGTGATTGCCTCCGAGAAGGAGAACGCCTCGGTGCTTTCCATGAGGGTCATTGAGGAGACGAACAAGGCGGCCGCGCTGGAGCAAAAGCTCGCACAGGAAGAAGAAGAGCGCCGGGTCGCGGAGGCGAACGCCGCGGAGGCAAGACGTCTTGCCGAAATGGTGGAGGCCGCGGCCAAGGAGGCACGGGAAGCTGCAGAGGCAGCCAATCTTCTTGAAGAGGAGCCGGTGAAAGCAAAGAAAGCTTCCGTGAAGGCTAAGAAAGTGAAGGCCGCGAAGGCTGAACCGACCGCTGCACCGACCGAGATACCGGCCGCTCCGACCGAAGCGCCGGCTGTGCCGACGGAAGCGCCGGCACCGACCGAAGCGCCGGCCCCGACCGAAGCGCCGGCCCCGACGGAAGCGCCGGCACCGACCGAAGCGCCGGCCGCGCCGACGGAGGCACCGGCACCGACCGAAGCGCCGGCTCCGCAGCAACAGTACACGTATCTTGGAACCTTCATGCTCACGGCTTACTGCCCCTGCGCACAGTGCTGCGGCAGAGCCAACCATCCGACGGCCAGCGGCGTCATGCCGACGCCGAATCACACGGTGGCGATGGCCGGCGTGCCGTTCGGAACCAAACTACTTATTAACGGAACGATCTACACGGTGGAAGACCTCGGAACCCCCTACGGACATGTCGATATCTTCCATTACTCTCACGAGGAATGTCTGAACTTCGGTCTCCGGTACGCGGAAGTCTATCGGGTGGACGGATAAAACCTCAAATAAAGAAAAACCCGGGCCAGCGCGGCCCGGGTCTTCTTTTACTCTGAAAGTACCATCGCCCGAAGGGCGATTAAATTCTGGGATGCGGACGCCTTAGCGTGCAGATAACAGTCCATGCCTTAGCATCCAGCAGAAACGTCCGGTGGACGTTTCTGTCGGAGTGGACTGTTATCTGTATGCGCACCGGGACTTTTATTGCTGGTGATGCGTAAGATGCGCATGACGGTTTATTCACAGTGCCGCGCAGGGATATTTGCCGCCTTCGGCAGTGCGCGGCTTGCGAGAGGGGGCAGAGGTTCGACGTTCGCCTCCCTCTGCCCTATTCACAGAAAGCACGTAAGAAATCCGGCTGCCCTCGGCAGCACATATCCCGCGAGGAGGGGCGGAAGAACCAAAAAAAGAGCCAGGCTTTTTTGCCTGACTCTTCATCCGGCAGAAACGTCCGATGAACGTTTCTGTCGGAGTGAACAGTAACCGATTATCCTTCGATCAGGATGGTCTTTTTCTCCGGGATCGTGCGCTTGTCTTCCTTCGGGAAGTTCAGCTTCAGGACACCGTCCTCGAGCTTTGCCTTGATGTCCTCCTCGGTGAGGTTCTGGCCAACGTAGAAGGTTCTTGCGAGGCTTCCGGCGTAGCGCTCCTTACGGATCACCTTGCCGCTCTTCTCGTCTTTTTCTTCCTTATTAAGACCCTTCTGTGCCTGGATCTTCAGGTATCCCTGATCAAGAGAGATGCTGATGTCTTCTTTATGGAAGCCTGGCAGCTCAATGTCCATCTCATAGCCGTCCTCGATCTCGCGGACATCCGTCTTCATCATGTTCTGGGCGTTATGGCCGTAGAGCGGATTCTTCTTTCCGAAGAAGTTCCGGTCCATATCCTCGAACCAATCATCCATAAGACTTTCTCCAAATACACTCGGCATGTACAGCATAATGTTACCTCCTTTTTATGTTCGGCCCCTCGAAAACTTTTCGGATTCCAAGCATCCGGTCTGTGTTTCCTCCGGGCTCTTTGCCTTTTCCTTTTGACAAGTATAGTTATAGCACGTTTGTTAGCACTCGTCAATACTGAGTGCTAACAAATATTGTGAATATTTTGTGAACAAATGGCCGGAGAGCGGAAAGATGAAAAACCACAGGAACGAAAAAATGCGAAAAAATGCAGGAATTGAAAAAAAGTGTTGACAGACATTTGCTTATGCGCTAAAATAGCATTTGCTGTGAGGGAAACCTCCAGATCGATGCGTGGCTCAGTTTGGTAGAGCGCTGCGTTCGGGACGCAGAGGCCGCAGGTTCAAATCCTGTCGCATCGACGAATAAAAACACCGGAATGTTGTTTGAATCGATGATTTAA
>CACZBB010000009.1:0-23076 GCA_902779245.1 uncultured Lachnospiraceae bacterium
GCTCCGCAAGCCGCCCCGGACGGTTATCGACAAATGTGGAAAGCTGTTTTGTTTTCATGGTTTTCCCCTTTCTTCCCATAGATTTATCCTTTACTCTACCACAAACTCCGACGAATGAAAACATCTTTTTGCGTTTTGCGTTTTACAGGATTCCCGGAAATGTATCCCAAAATATGCTTTACCGATTTTCATAAATGCTGTATGATAAGCCGAGCACGTTTTTAGAGGCATATGACTTAAGAAAGGAGCCTTTCATCCATGAATTACGCCGAGGAATCCCTGAAACTTCATCGCAAATGGCAGGGCAAGATCGAATTGGCCGCCCGCTGCGGCGTCGACAACGCCGAGGATCTCTCCCTCGCCTACACGCCCGGCGTCGCGAGCGCCTGCCTTGAGATCCAGAAAAATCCGGAGGAGAGCTACGCGCTGACCCGCCGCTGGAACACCTGCGCGGTCATCACCGACGGCACCGCCGTCCTCGGCCTCGGCGACATCGGTCCGGAAGCCGGGATGCCCGTTATGGAAGGAAAATGTATCCTTTTCAAAGCCTTCGGCGGAGTGGACGCGTTCCCTCTCTGTATCCGCTCGAAGGACGTCGATGATATCGTCCGCACGGTCACGCTCTTGGCCGGTTCCTTCGGCGGCGTGAACCTCGAGGACATTTCCGCGCCCCGGTGCTTTGAGATCGAGCGGAAGCTCAAAGCCTCCTGTGACATTCCCATCTTCCACGACGATCAGCACGGGACGGCGGTCATCACGCTCGCCGGGCTTACGAACGCTCTCAAGGTCGTCGGAAAGAAGCGGGAGGACGTCCGCGTCGTGACCTCCGGCGCCGGCGCTGCGGCCATCGCCATCACGAAGCTCCTGCTTTCCGCCGGATTTAAGAACGTCACCATGACGGACCGCCGCGGTATTCTCTGGAAGGGCCGGCCCGAGGGCATGAACTGGATCAAGGAAGAGATGGCGGAGGTGACCAACCTTGAGGGAAAGCGCGGAAGCCTGGCCGATGCCCTGAAGGGCGCGGATATTTTCATCGGCGTCTCCGCCCCCGGTCTGGTCACACAGGAGATGGTCCGCAGCATGAACCGGGACGCGATCCTCTTCGCCTGCGCGAACCCCGATCCGGAGATTTTCCCGGAGGAAGCGAAGGCGGCCGGCGCGGCGATCATCGCCACGGGCCGCTCCGACTATCCCAACCAGATCAATAACGTTCTCGCTTTCCCCGGCATCTTCCGCGGCACCTTCGACGTCCGCGCCAGAGACATCAACGAGGCGATGAAAATGGCGGCTGCCGCCGCTCTCGCCGCGATGATCCCGGAGGACGAGCTCGGTCCCGAGAATATCATTCCCAGGCCCTTCGCCCCCGGCGTCGGCGCGGCGGTCGCCAAGGCCGTCGCCAGAGCCGCGAGGGAAAGCGGCGTGGCAAGAATCTGAAAACGCCGAGTCTTGCTGCGGCTCTGTTAAAAAAAAACAGGAAAAGAACCGTGACGCGTGTCACGGTTCTTTTCCTGTTTTTCTTAAGGACAAGCCGGGCTTTAGACAGCCGGCCTGCTCTCCTCCAGAATGCCATGATAGCCGCGGGGGAATCTGACTTGTTTTTCTTTCCCGCCGGGAAAAACCGGCTCCGGCAGCCCCTCCGGGATCTCATATTCGTAGATTTCGTGATGGAGGCGGGCGATCGTCGCCGTGAAGTCGCAGATCAGGTTCTGATTGTAGGAATAATACAGCCCGTCAAAGGGCACACGGCTCTCCTCCACGCGATAGGTCAGAATCGCCGGCGCGGAGGAAAGAAGCGTAAACACCCGTGCCTGATCAAGATTGTGGGTCACAGACGGAAGGATCTGATCCGCCAGGGACATGATCTGGGCAACATTCAGCGTCTTTAATTTTTTCATAATCGCCTGAACCACATTGCGCTGCCTCTGTGTCCGCGCATAGTCAAAACCAACCGCGCGCACACGCATATAGCCAAGAGCCTGAACGCCATCGCAATGCTGCCGCCCCGCCGACATAATCTTATGCTTCTCGAATTTCAGCCTAAAGTAGCTGCACAGCTGCCGGATATAGATATTGACGTATTTAAGCTCCTCCTCCTTGATGTCGAGATCCACCCCGCCGATCGCGTCCACAACCTTTACCATCACCTCGAAATTCACGCTGGCATAGTTGTCGACAGGTATTTTCCAGTTTTCTTCAATCGTCTGCACAAGGAGCGGCCCGGCGCCGAGCGCGTGCGCGGAATTCAGCTTGCGTCCGCCGTACCCCGGAACGATCGCATACAGATCACGCATGAAGGACGTCATATGGATAACCTTTTTCGAGCTGTCAATGCTGATGAGCATCATGGTATCGGAATTACCGTAGGACCTCGTCTCTTTCCGGCTGTCCAAACCGACAAGAAGGATATTGTAAATATCTTTGTTTTCCGGAAGCTTTACCGCGTATTGCTGCTCCCGGAGGAGCTCCCTTTCCGATTCCGTCAAAACATCCTCTTCGTCGGCAAGGTTACGGATCGCCTCCGCCTCCTTGCTGTCCGCGGAATCCGCGGCGCTGCGGATTTCCGAGATCGTCAGACGGGAGACGTCCTCATCCCGCTTATAATCGCTCCGCCCGAAGAAATAGGCAAAGCAGATGACCGCCGTCAGGGCCGCCGCCGCGACCAGCGCCGCGATTATGATCAGGGTCTTTCTGAGCACCCTGCGTTTCTTTTTGGGTTTTTCTTCCGGCTGAATGGTTTCATCCGTCCCGGTCTTTTCTTCAATCTCCATCTTCTTCTCTTTCGTTTCTGGCTTTTTCTCCGTTTTCCGGACACTCCGTTTCACAGCGTACACCCTACCACGTTTCCCCGGCAGATGCAAGAGCCTTCACGAAAAAATCAAGTTTTAAATCGTCACGAGTTACGGTTCAGATCCCGCGGCCCTTCGGATGGAGGCCTTTGAAGGTGAAGTTGAAGGCCACGCGTCCCTCCGCGCCCGGCTGGAATTCGGGATGCGTCCTGGCGCCCCAGGTGTCGTCGCCGCCGACGCCCATCTGCATGGCCGAGACACGGACATAGGTGTGGGCGCTGCGCGGCAGCTCATAGGCGTGCGCGGCGGCTTCAAGCTCATCCGGCTTCCAAGGGATGGCGGAAAAATTCATGCCGGAGGCGGCCAGCGGATTCCCGCAGCTTACATCCATCTTCGCATCTCCCGCCGCAAGCCTCAGGCCAAAGCCTTTCCCGTCGGTGACCTCCGCCCAGCGAACGCCGGTCCGGTTTCCGGTCTCCTGCGGCTTCAGATAGGGCTCGGGCATCTTCGCGGTCTCTCCCGCATAGATCCCAAGCCTTGCGCCCATGTTTCGGTCGCAGTAATTCTCGTCCGGCCCGAGCCCGTAGTAACGTACGCTCGAAAGCGCGGGCGAGAGCTCAAGGAGAAGCCCGAAGTCCGGAAGCGGCGGCAGCCCTTCCTTCCCCGGGAAATCAAGGCTGCAGCGGACCGTTCCGTCCGCGCGGACCAGATAGGTGAGGCAGTACGCCGGAAGCCCGGAGCCGGGAAGTCCGTAGCGGAAGCTCACCTCCAGCGACTCTCCGTCGTACGTGACCCGCGGCCACCCGCTCCCCGGCAAATGCACGGCGTAGCCGGAGGCGAGCTTCCAGACGCCGCTCCTTGCCGGCTGCCCGTTCGCCCGGTCGTTGTCGTTCGGCGCCCGCCAGAAGTTCGGACGCGGCGGAGCGCCGGTCAGAAGCTCCTTTCCGCCCACGCGGTAAGAGACGAGGTTTCCCATCAGCCCGGAGAAAAGCACGTCAAAGCCCTCGCCCGCCGCGCCGACGCAGAAGCCGCCGCGGATGAGACGAAGCGGGGGATTTTTGTCCAGGATCCCCTGCACGGCTTTCCAGGGATCCTCGCCCTCCACGGCGCCGCCCTCGCCGGGAGCCGCCGCGCCGGCGGCCGCCGAGGCGTGCTCGGAAGCTACCAGACGATTCATCGAAAAGACCGCCGCGCTCTCGCCGCAAAGCTCCTTGCCGGCCGCATTCCCGTCTTTCGCCGCCAGAAGTCCCTGCCCGAACGCGACCTCATAGCCGGCCTTCGCCCACAGCGTGTCCTCTTTTAACAGCAGCGAAACCGTCAGCACCAGCTCCTTCCCGGCATTTGCCGAAAGAACGGCCGGCAGATCCTCCGGCAGGGGAACGGCGACCTCCCCCTGGGGCGCCAGCGCGATCTCGTAGGGCACCGTCCAAACCTCCTCGCCGTCCGCAAGCAGCGTGAACCTCCCGTCGAATTCCGAAAGATCCGTGAACAGATAGCGGTTGACGAAGCGGATCCTGTCCGCGCCGACTTTAATATCCACGTTCTGATAGCAGTATTTTACCTCCCGCAGCTTCGCGTAGGGCTTGCGCTCCGCGTTAATGATCCCGTCGCCGCTGAAGTTGCCGTCGTGGGGACGCTCGACGAAATCCCCGCCGTAAGCCAGATACTCCTCGCCGAAAACATTTTTCGTATGGATCGCCTGATCCACAAAGTCCCAGATGAACCCGCCCTGGTACCTCGGCTCGCGCTTCGTCAGATCCGTGTACTTGAACAGCCCGCCGATGGAATTGCCCATCGCGTGCATATATTCGCAGGAAATAAACGGCTTTTCCGGATGCTCTTTCAGGAACTGCTCGATCCCCGCCACCGGCGTGTACATCTGGCTCTCGATGTCGGAGGTCTCCGGATAGGTCCGGTCATGGAAGATACTCTCGTAATGCACGACGCGGCCGGGATAGCACTCGCGCACATAATCCGCGAGCTGCGCAAGCACCGGCCCGCCGCAGGACTCGTTGCCGAGCGACCAGATCAGCACCGAAGGATGGTTCTTGTCCAGCTCGCAGGTCGAGGTCATGCGGTCCACCAGCATGTCCTGAAATTCAAAATGGTTCCCGGGCAGAACATTTTCCGCCGCGTACATGCCGCCGCCGACGCCGCCCCAGGTACCGTGGGTTTCCAGATTGTTTTCCGCGATCATATAGAGTCCATAGGTATCGCACAGGTCATAGATATACGGCGCGTTCTGATAATGGCTGGTCCTTACCGCGTTGATGTTGTTCTGCTTCATGATGAGAACATCCGTCAGCACCTCCGCCGGATCCGGCACGCGGCCCTTGTCCGCCGAAAATTCGTGGCGGTTCACGCCGTTGAAGACGATGCGCTTCCCGTTGAGGAGCATCAGCCCGTCCTTAAGCTCGAACCTCCGGAAGCCGACCTTCTGCCGCACACAGGCACACTCGTTTCCGTCCGAATCTCTGAGAACAATGGTCAGATGATACAGCTCCGGATGCTCCGCGCTCCAGAGCGCGACCTGCGGCAAATACTCACGCAGGCAAAGGATCGTCGAGGAGGGACCGTCCCCGGAGGCCGCAGCCGAAAGCTCCGCGGTCTTTCGGAGCACCTCCTCCCCGTCCTTTTCAAGCGCATATTCCGCCGTTTTCCCGGGCTCCGGGTCCAGGAAGCTCAGCGCCAGCCGGATCTCCATCGTCCCGCCGACAAAATTTTCATCCGGCTCCGCCGTCACCGTGAGATAGCCGCCGTAAGAAGTCCTGATCCTCCATCCAGCTCGAAGCCGTCCAGGTAAAGACCTGCACCGCCAGCCTGTGCTCCCTCACGCCGTCCTCCAGAAAATCCGTGATCTCGAATTCCGAGGGGGTGAAGGTATCCTCCGAATAGCCCGCGAATTTTCCGTCCACCCAGAAGGCAAATCCGGACTCCACGCCTTCAAAACGGAGGAAGACCGGCTGCCCGCCCCACGTCTCCGGGACGGCAAAGTTCCGCACATAGCTGCCCACGGGATTGAATTTCTCCGGAATCTCCCCGGGCAGGATATCCTCCCGGCCATCCCACGGGTATTCATAATTCGCATATTGCGGCACGCCGTAGCCTTGCATTTGCATATGGCCGGGTACCTGGATTTCCGCGAAGGCGGAAAGGTCCGCGTCCGTCCTGAAAAAATCCTTCGGCGCGGAGGCGACATTTTCCGACCAGGAAAACTTCCAGGCGCCGTTTAAGCTCCGGCGGAGCGAGCTTTCCCGGGAGAGCTCCCAGGCGCTCGCGTAAACGACATTGTCTGAATGCGCCGGCAGACAGTTTTCCGACTTGAAAATTCTCGGATCCTTCAAAATCTCATAGGGAAACTGGTTGTCTTTCATCTCTCTTCCTTTCCGTCTTTTAGGATACCAGCGATTTCAGCAGGGAGGTTCCGACCAGATGCTCCGGGAGCGTGAGGCCGAAATTCTCCGCGATGGTCGCCCCGATCACGCCGAAGTTCTCCGCCTCCGGCAGCGTCCCGCTGCCCGTCATGGACGGCGAGAAGGCAAGCAGCGGCACCTTCTCCCTTGTATGGTCCGTCCCTGTATACGTCGGGTCATTTCCGTGATCCGCCGTCACCAGCAGAAGGTCGTCCGGCCGCATCCGGCGAAGGAGTTCGCCAAGCTTGACATCAAACCGGACCAGCTCCTGCGCGTAGCCCTGAACATTTCGCCGATGGCCCCAGAGTGCATCAAAATCTACCAGGTTTGTGAAGCACAGGCCTTCCCAGTCCTTCCCGGCGTAGTCAAGGGTCTGCTCCATCCCGTGTACCGAGCTTTGAGAATGCACCGCCTCGGTGATGCCGTAGCCGTCAAAGATGTCGGAAATCTTTCCCACCGCAATGACGGCCTTGCCGTTCTCCGCAAGAAGGTTGAGGACGGTCTTCGCCGGCGGCTTCAGCGCATAGTCGCGGCGGTTCGGCGTTCGCCTGAACCCGCCGGGATGTTTCCCGACGTACGGCCGCGCAATCACCCGGCCGACCTTCCACTCATCCCGCATCGTGATCCTTCGCGCATATTCACAGATCCGGTAGAGCTCGTCAAGTCCGAAGGTCTCCTCGTTGCCGCAGATCTGCAGCACGGAGTCCGCCGAGGTGTAGACGATCAATTTATTGTCGTTGATTTCCTGTTCCGCCAGCTCGTCGAGGATCTCCGTGCCGCTCGCGGCCTTGTTGCCGATGACCTGCCGTCCGCTCTCCCGCTCCAGCGCCTCGATCAGCTCCGGCGGGAAGCCCGTGTCGGTAAAGGTGATGAACGGCTTTGTCGTGTGAATCCCCATCATCTCCCAGTGGCCGGTCATCGTATCCTTGCCCGCGCTCCTTTCGCGAAGCCGCAGTGCGTATCCTTTTTCAAATGCATTCTTTGAAATGCCGGGGAGCGGCTTGATCGCGGCGATCCCTAAGGAAGCCATGTTCGGGATCAGGAAGGTTCCGACCGTCCCGGCGATATGTCCCAGGGTATCCGCACCCTCGTCTCCGAAATCCGCCGCGTCGGGCGCGCCGCCAATGCCCATCGAATCCACGACGATCAGGAATATCCGTTTATAGTTTTTCATCTTCACTTCTCCCTCAGGCATATTCAAGAGCCGTCTCCAGGGCGATCCGGCCCATGTCCGCGAGACTCCGCTCGCGCTTGTCGGAATCCATCGCCTCGCCCGTCAAAACCTCGTCGGAAACCGTGAGGATCGCGGCCGCCCGCTTCCCGGCCTCCAGCGCCTCCATGTAGAGCGCCGCGGCCTCCATCTCCAGCGAGAGTACCCCCAGCTTGCCATACATCTCCGCCATCTCTCCGTCGGAATAGAAAAAGTCCTCCGAAAGCACATTGCCGACGTAAACCTTCAGCCCCAGCTTCTCCGCCTTCTGGTAGGCCGTCATCAGCAGCCCGAAATCCGCGATCGGGGCAAAGTTTCCGATGAGGTGATATTTGCTCTCGAAAAGCGAAGCCGCGCAGGCTCCCTGGGCGAGGACAAGATCGCCGACCTTCAGATACGGCTGGATCGAGCCGGTGGTTCCCAGGCGGATGATGTTTTCCACGCCGTAGAAATTATACAGCTCATGGCTGTAGATTCCGATGGACGGCATGCCCATGCCGCTCCCCATGAAAGACACCGGAACGCCCTTATAGGTGCCTGTGTAAGCGAGCATATTGCGCACCCCGTTCACGAGGCGCGGGTTCTCCAAAAAGATTTCCGCGTAATACTTTGCCCGCAGCGGGTCTCCGGGCATCAGAACCGTCTTCGCAAAATCCCCCTCCTTCGCGGAAATATGCGGCGTCGGTATCATTGTCGGATTTGCCATGTTGTCTCTCCTTTCTGCCGTTTTGCTTTACCCCTCCCCGGCCAGGGACTGCCGGTAAAACAGGCAGACCTCCGTCAGGCAGCATTTGTCACAGAACGGGCGGGTTCTGGCGGTGCAGACGGCGCGTCCGTGCTCCACAAAACGGTGGCAGAGGGCATTTCCCTCCTCCGGCGGCACGATCTTCCAGAGTGCCATCTCCACCTTTTTGGGATCCTTGAGGCCGTCCACGAGGCCGATGCGGTTCGAGAGGCGGATGCAGTGGGTGTCCGTGACGATGGCGGGCTTTCCGAAGACATCGCCCATGATCAGATTCGCGCTCTTCCGCCCGACGCCCGGCAGGGCCAAAAGCTCCTCGAAGGTCTCCGGAACGCGCCCGCCGTATTGATCCCGAAGTACGCGCATACAGGCGGAGATATCCCTCGCCTTGCTCCTCCCCAGGCCGCAGGGCCGTACGATCGCCTCGATCTCCTCCGGCTCCGCGGCGGCCAGCGCTTCCACGTCCGGATATTTCGCGTACAGATCCCTCACCACCACGTTGACCCGGGCATCCGTACACTGTGCCGCCAGCCGGACGCTGACCAGCAGCTTCCACGCCTCGTCATAGTCCAGCGTGCAGTCCGCGTCCGGATAGGCCTCCTTAAGAAGCGCGATCACCCGCCGTGCTCTTTCCTCCTTCGTCATTCCCGTTCCTCACTTCCGTTTCTTTAGCATCAGTATACCATGAATTCCCTGTGAAAAGGAGATGAAATTGAAAAAGCCGGGCGCTTTCGCGCCCGACTTCCTCGATGCTTTTGCAAAAGAATATTGAATATTACTTGACCGCGCCGTCGACCATGCCGCCCATGATCTGCTTCTGTCCGATCAGGAAGATGATGATCATCGGGATGATGGCAAGGAGGGCTGCCGTCAGGATGAGGTCCCACTGCTTGACGTAGGAACCGACGAACGCCTGCACCGCGACCGGGAGCGTCTTGACCTTACCGTTCTGGCCAAGCATCAGGGACGGAAGCAGATAGTCGTTCCAGATCCACATGCCGTTCAGGATCGTGACCGTCACGATGACCGGCTTAAGGAGCGGGAAGATGATGCGGAAGAAGATGCCTTCCGGCGGGCAGCCGTCGATGGAGGCCGCCTCTTCAAGCGAGTACGGGATACCCTTGATGAAACCGGTCAGGATGAAGACCGTCATGGCGCCGCCGAAACCGCAGTACGCGAAGACGATGCCGGGGATGGTCTGCAGCATCTGGACGCCGGTGAACTTACCGACATCACGGAAGGTCGTGATCAGCGGAAGCATGACGACCTGGAACGGGATGATCATGGAAGCGATGAACGTCATGTAGATCGCATAAGCCCATTTTTTCTTATTGTTACGGCTGATGACCCAGGCGGCCATGGAGCCGAACAGTGCCAGAAGCACAAGGGAGACGACCGTGATGATCACCGATGTGGCAAGAACGCTCCAGAACGGAAAGTTCGAGTTGTTGACGACCTTGCCGAGGTTCTCGGTAAACTGCCCCCAGGAAGCTCCGACGAAGGAGACCGGCCCGGCGACGATGTCCGTATTCTTCTTCCAGGTATTCAGAAGAACCATGAAGAACGGGAAGAGAACGTATGCCGCAATCAGGATACCGATCAGCGTAAGGATAACGGCTTTGACTGTCCTTGTCTTTTTCATTACATCTCCACCTCCTTCGCGTTCGAAATGCGGACCTGAATCAGGGAGACAATGGCGAGGATTACGAAGAACAGGACGGCCTTCGCCTGACCGACCGCATAATTGTTCTTCGCGATCGCCGTATTATAGATGTTCAAGGCTAACATCTGCGTACCGTTGGACAGGTAGGAGCCCATGAAATTCGACACGGAGCCGGTACCATTGGTCAGGGCCATGTTAACGTCGAACTGTTTGAACGCGCTCGTCAGCGTCAGGAACGTGCAGATCGTGATCGTGGAAGCGATCATCGGGATCTTGATGCGGAACAGGGTCTGCGTGGCGTTCGCGCCGTCGATCTGCGCGGCTTCAAGAACGTCTTCCGGAACCTGGGTAAGACCCGTGATGTAGATGAGCATGATATAACCGGCATACTGCCAGATATAAACCACGATGATGCACATCATGCCGGTGCCCGTGTTTGCCAGAAGCGAAATATTGTTCGTCAGGCCGATCAGAACGTTGTTGAAAATGAACTGCCAGATATAGCCCAGAACGATACCGCCGATCAGGTTCGGCAGGAAGTACGCCGCCCGGAAGAACCCGATGCCCTTAAGACCGGAGGTGCAGAGAAGGGCCAGCAGGAAACCGATGACATTGACAAGGATCATGTTGAGAACAACGAAAACGAAGGTCATCAGGATCGACCAGATAAAGGCCGGATCCGAGAACATCGTCATGTAGTTTGCAAGTCCCACGCCCTTGGTGATCTTGACGCCGGTCCAGTCGGTGAAGGAATAACCGATACCGAGAACCAGCGGAATGATGACCGTGACGGCAAATGTGAACAGAAGCGGGAATACGAAAACACCATAGACAATCGTCCTGTGATGCTTCCTTGTCGGGAAAATGAAAAGCCCTAAGAGAATCGCAACGATGCCGACGATCAGCATAGCGCCGCGAAACGCGAACTGGCTCCCCATAAAGTCAAGGACCAGGGAAACCACAAAAAGGGCAATTCCTCCGAAAAGTACGATGAGAGCAAGAACTCTCTTTCCGGCTGTTTTGTCGCCCATATAAACTCCTTTCAAAATTTTTTTGCAGGGTAACCCTGCCAAACCCGGAACGGAGCGTCTCCGACACACCGTCTGCTTAGAAAGCCGTCAGGCTTTGCCGGATTCTAAAAATCTCTGACAGCTTTCTAAGAAAACGGTGCATCGAGGGCATCTCCCCCATGAAAAGAAACGTGATGCCAAACATTTTTTCGGGTCATCATCTTCACTACGGCCAAGGGAGGCGAAGGCCCCGCCTCTTTGAACAAAAAGGACGCGGGCAGCGCGATTTAAACGCTGTCCGCGCCCAATCCTTCGTAAGTAAAGCTATGTGACTTTAATTTTGTTCGGATCAGTTGCTGTAAGCGGCCTTGACCTGCTGCTTCATAACATCCACAAACTTGTCAACATCCATCTTGCCGCCCGCGAAGTCAGCGAAGACCTGGCCGAGGTAGTTCTGCGCAAGGCCTTCCTTGTTGTTGAGCCAATGCCACGCGGAAGTCTTGCCGGCCGCGACATAGTCAGCGATGGTCTTCGCAAACGGATCACTCGCCGTGTACTTGCAGGACTTGAACGGGCTGATGAAGCCAGCCTTCTCGACAAGGATCTGCTGACCCTCATCGCCGGCGCACCATGCGAGGAACGCCTTGGCGGCATCCTTGTTCTTGCCGTCATAGACAGCCCACCAGGACGGAGAGTTGGTCTGGATGGTGTCAATGCCATCATCGAAAGCGTACGGAACCATGCCAACCGCGAAGTTGCCGGCCGCAGCGTACTGCTCAGCGTCGTCAGCGGTCATCGTAGCGCCGATCCAGGAACCCTGGGTCACGAACGCGTACTTGCCGGAGGAGAAGTTCAGGATCTGCTGGTCATAGGTGCCGGAGACCAGGAGAGCCGGATCGGAATACTTGTTGAAGAGCTCGATCATCTTCGCGAACTTGGTGAAGCGGGCATCGTCCAACTCACCCTTCGAAAGGAGATCGAAATACGTTGTGTCGTCGCGGGCAAGGCCGGCATCCTCGTAGGTGCCGAAGATGTGGTTGCCGGTCGACCAGTAAAGGTTGACGGGCTCAGCGCAGTAGCCGATGACAGCCGTAAGGCCAAGCTCATCCTTCTTGGAATCAAGCGTCTCAAAGGCCTTCGTCAGGGCATCGAAGCTGGTGATGCCGGCCGGGTCAACGCCCGCCTTGCTCAGAAGGTCAGCATTGTAGGCAAGGCCGATCGCCTCGGTGGTGTACGGGAAGCCGATGACGGCGCCGTTGTCATCCACATAAGCCGCGTCGGTGTCGGAAACCCACGCTTCATCCTTCATGTCGGCAAGATAGCCTTCCCAGTTTGCGAAGTCCGTGGAACCGCCGTTGACGAAGATGTCCGGCATATTGTCGGCTGCGAAATAACCCTTGATGGTGGACTGAATGTCGATACCACCGCCCATGGACTCGATCTCGACCTTCACGCCGGTCTTGTTCTCATAGGCCTTTGCAAGCTCTTTGAGCTGTGCGTCAACTTCGATCTTGCCGTTGACAAGACGAAGGGTCGTGCCGGAAGCGGGCGCTGTGCTGCTGGTCGCCGGAGCCGTGCTGCTGGTTGCCGGAGCCTTGCTGCTCGTCGTCGGAGCCGTGCTGGAAGACGCGCCGCCTCCGCATGCGGAAAGTCCAACGGCCATCACCCCTGTCAAAAGAACTGCGAGTGCTTTCTTCTTCATAAGATCCCTCCTTGTGAAGTATGCGCAAAAACAGGATTACATTTTGAGAATCTTCTCCTCCTTTTGCGCTAAAGTTATTGGTTATATCCACTATACCATTTGTCACAATAACTTTCAAGGGAAACCATGTTTTTTTCCATTTTTTTTGGCCGACGGAGCTGCCGCCTTTCCGGATTTATATGTTTTAATGGACATTGTGTACTTTTTTCTGAATATTTGCGTAAAAATCGAAAAATCCCGGCGGCCGGTCTTTTTCTGACCGGCCGCCGGGATTTACTGACGGCATATGTGCCGCTTATATAAATATGTATTTATGTTGCATTTCCAAGGCTTCGCGGGCCGCTCGCCGGATTCCGTCTTCAGGCTTTTCCTCCCGACGGCGCTCCCGTGCTCTGACGGACCTCCAGGCGCACCGGCAGCCGGATGTCCCGGGACGCAACTTCCTCGCCCTGCAGCATGGCAATGAGCGCCCGGACGGCCTCGGCCCCTTTCTCCTCCACATCCTGATGCACCGTCGTGAGCGAAGGGCGATGCACGCGGCCGAGGAAAATATCGTCAAAGCCCACGACGGAAATATCCTCCGGAACGCGGACCCCCCGGTCCGAAAGCGCCGCCATCAGCCCCACCGCGAAAAGATCCGAGACGCAGAACACCGCCGTATAGTCCTCAAGCCGCCCGCAGACCTCATTCAGGGAAGCGTCGACCTGATCATGAAAAATATTGATCATCAGGCAGTCCTTCTCCTGATACTCAATGCCCGCCTCCGAAAGCGCGCGGCAAAAACCCCGAAGCCGCGCCAGCTCCACCGCGCCCAAAACATTTGTCAAAAAAGCGATCTTGCGATGTCCGAGCTCTGTCAGATGCCGCGCCGCCAGGTACCCTCCCTGCTCATCCTCAAGGCCGATGTTGACGAAATGTCTGAGGCCTTCCTCGGAACAATTGTCCACACAGACAACGGGCTTTTTAAACCGTTCCTCCACCCAGCGGCCGTCATCGTCCACCAGGCCGACGACAATCAGCCCGTCCACGTTCCAGGAGCTGGCCTGCCGTATGATCTCATCCGTATTTTCCGATATATACAGCATCATATAGTAGCCCGCGAGACGGATCTGGCGCTCAATGGCTCCGATCACCACCGAAAAGAAGGGATCCTTGATGAGGTTTCCGGACTTCTCCGGGCTGGCCTTCAGCGCGACCCCCACGATCCGGGATTCTTTTTGAGCAAGGTTCCGGGCAACGATATTCGGGACATAACCGCATCGATCCAGCGCCTCCTCTACCCGGCGCACGGTCGCCGGCGAAACCTCCCAGGACTTGCCGTGGATCACGTTCGATACCGTCGTCGTGCTCAGCCCCAGCTCTCTAGCGATTTCCTTGATCGTTACCATATCCCCTCCATCCGGGATGCCCTGCGCGGACACCCTCCGATCGTTGTTCTTTATGTTTCAAGCCGTACCCTCGTCCAATCCATGTTCACGCCCTGAACGGAAAAAATGCGCACGGACGCGCAAAGGAAACGGTTAGGCGTAAGTAATAATATTATACCATTGCCTAAAAAAAGTGAAGTATTTTTTCGAAGAATATGCATATATAATGTAGATTGTTGTTTCCGGTCACACGGTGACCAGAAACGATTCCTGTCATCGGACACGCCTTTGCCGTACACCGGACAGCCCGGCCGAAAGCCCAAAAAAACAGCATGTCAGACTCTCTATTATTTCGCTGATTTTTCGTTAAAATTCGTCTTGACTTTAGCGTTTAAGTTGCGCATATTATTAATCAAGGAACCGACATCCGGCGGTCCGCAGCCGGCGTAAAATACCTGTTTTGAAAGGAGAAAAACATGGCAGAGGAAAAGAGGCTTTGGTGGAAGGAAGCCGTCATTTATCAGATTTATCCCAGAAGCTTTCAGGATTCGGACGGCGACGGCATCGGCGACCTTCCGGGCATCACCGCAAGACTTCCTTATATTAAGGAGCTCGGCGCGGACGTGATCTGGCTCTCGCCCGTCTACAAATCCCCCAACGACGACAACGGCTACGACATCTCCGATTACCGCGATATCATGACCGAATTCGGCACGATGGAAGACTTCGACAAGATGCTCTCGACCGCACACAGCCTCGGCCTCAAGATCGTCATGGACCTTGTGGTGAACCACACCTCCGACGAGCATCCCTGGTTCATCGAGAGCCGCAGCTCCAGAGACAATGACAAGCGCGACTTCTACATCTGGAAGGATCCGCGCGACGGCAAAGAGCCGAACAACTGGGAATCCTGCTTCTCCGGCCCGGCCTGGGAGTACGACGAGAAGACCGGCCAGTACTATCTCCACCTCTTCTCGAAGAAGCAGCCGGACCTTAACTGGGAGAACCCGAGGGTTCGCGACGAGGTCTTCGACATGATGACCTGGTGGTGCGAGAAGGGCATCGACGGTTTCCGCATGGACGTCATCAGCATGATCTCCAAGGACCAGCGTTTCCCGGACGGTGAGCACACGGTCGGCAACCTGGGCTTCTACGGCCCCTACGTCTATAACGGCCCGCGCGTCCATGAGTACCTGCAGGAAATGAACCGCCGCGTCCTCTCGAAGTATGACCTTCTGACCGTCGGCGAGGCGGCCGGCGTGACCGTGGACGAGGCCAAGAAGTATGCCAACACCGAGGGCTCGGAGCTCTGCATGGTTTTCCATTTTGAGCATGTCGAAGCCATCCCGGGCGCGCTCGGCGGCAAATGGACGACGAAAAAGCCGTATCTTCCGGAGCTTCGCAAGACCCTCAACAAATGGCAGACCGAGCTGGAGGGGAAGGCCTGGAATTCGCTCTACTGGGACAACCACGACCAGCCCCGCGCGGTCTCGCGCTTCGGCAACGACGCCCCCGAGTGGCGCGTTCTCTCCGCGAAGATGCTCGCGACCTGCCTGCACCTGATGAAGGGCACGCCGTACATCTACCAGGGCGAAGAATTCGGCATGACCAATACGCATTTCCCGACGCCGGATGACCTTTATGACATCCAGGCGATCAACGCCTATCAGCAGTACGTCGTCGAGGAAAAGATCGTGGACGGGCCGACCATGCTCTCCTACTTTGACGAGATGAGCCGCGACAACGCCCGCACCCCGGTGCAGTGGGACGATTCGGAGAATGCGGGCTTCACGACCGGCAAGCCGTGGATTCCGGTGAACCCCAACTACAAGGAGATCAACGCGAAGGCCGCGATGGCGGACCCGGATTCCGTCTTCCATTATTATAAGAAGCTGATCGCGCTGCGCCACACGCTGCCGATCATCCCCTACGGCGTGTTCGAGCCGCTCCTTGAGGACAGCGAGAGCATCTACGCCTACCGGAGGCACCTCGACGGGCAGGTCCTCACCGTCGCCTGCAACTTCACCGACAAGGAAGTTTCCTGCGACCTCTTCGAGGGTCAAAAGGGCGAAGAAATCATCTCCAACTACAAAGAGCACAAGGCCGGAGCGCTCCAGCCGTATGAAGCCATCGCGGTGCTGTCGTAAGAAGACTCTCTGAGCCGAAAGGATACGGCCTGTTTTTCGTAATTTCGTACAAGACCGCCGCTATTCACGGGTCTTGTACGAAATTTATGGCCGGCCTTCTCTTGATTTCATACAAAAGCACCGAATTTCGCGGCTCTTGTATGAAATCCATGGGCCGGCCCTCTCTTGCTTTCATACAAGATATCCCTGTATTTGTCAAAAAAGGAAGAATGATATGAAAAAAATATGGTGGCACGATAAGGTTGCATACCAAATCTACCCGAAGAGCTTCTGCGACTCCAACGGCGACGGCATCGGCGACCTTCCGGGCATCATTTCCAGGCTGGACGCCCTGAAGGAGCTCGGCATCGACCTCCTCTGGCTCTCGCCGATCTACGTCTCCCCGCTCGCGGACCAGGGCTATGACATCGCGGACTACTACGCGATCGACCCACGCTTCGGCACGATGGAGGACATGGACCGCCTGATCGCCGAGGGCAAAAAGCGCGGCATCGGCATCATCATGGACCTCGTGGTCAACCACTGCTCCGACGAGCACGAGTGGTTCAAAAAGGCCTGCGAGGATCCCGACGGCCGCTACGGCAAATTCTTCTATATTAAAAAAATCGAGAACGGGAAGCTTCCCACCAACTGGCGCAGCTATTTCGGCGGCCCGGTCTGGGAGAAGCTCCCCGGCCACGACGACCTCGTCTATCTCCATGTTTTCCACAAGAAGCAGCCCGACCTCAACTGGGAGAATCCGGAGCTCCGCGAGGAGATCTACAAGATGATCAACTGGTGGCTCGACAAGGGCCTTGCCGGCTTCCGCATCGACGCGATCATCAACATTAAAAAGGCCCTGCCCTTCGTCGATTATCCGGCGGACCGCGACGACGGTCTCTCCAAGATCGACAACATGCTCCACGAAGCCCACGGCATCGGGGATTTCCTCGGCGAGATGCGCGACCGGTGCTTTGCGCCCCACAACGCCTTCACGGTCGGTGAGGTCTTCAACGAGAAGGAAGAGGATATTCCGGACTTCATCGGCGTGGAAAACGGCTATTTTTCGTCGATGTACGACTTCAACGAGACCATTTTCGGCCACAGCGACGACGGCTGGGCCGGCGCGAAGGACTGCCTGCCCGAGGATTACAAGGCCTGCGTCTTCGCCACCCAGAAAAAAGTCGGTTTCAACGGCTTTATTTCCAACATCATTGAGAATCATGACGAGCCCCGCGGCGTCTCCCGCTACATCCCCGAGGGCGAGGCGACCGACGCCGCGAAAAAGCTCCTCGCGACCGAATATTTCCTGCTCCGCGGCCTTCCCTGGATCTACCAGGGGCAGGAGCTCGGCATGGAAAACTGCCCGGTCAGCGATATCTCCGAGGTCGACGACATCTCCGCGCTCAACGAGTACAAGGTCGCCCTCGCCGCCGGCAAGACGAAGGCGGAGGCTCTCCATCTCGTCGGCAAATACAGCCGCGACAATGCCCGGACGCCGTATCAGTGGGATGCCTCGGCAAATGCAGGCTTCACGACCGGCAAGCCGTGGCTTCCGGTGAACCCCAACTACAAATGGATTAACCGAAAGGCACAGGCGCAGGATCCGGATTCGGTTCTCTCCTATTATAAGAAGCTCGTGCAGCTTCGAAAAGATCCGGCCTATGCGGACGCGCTCATCGAGGGAGGGCTCATCCCCTACCTCCCGGAGCGGAAAAACGTCATGGCGTACTTCCGGAAGGGCGAAAGCCAGACAATCCTCGTCCTCGGCAACTTCCAGAAGGATCCGCAGGACGTCGAGCTTCCCGCGCCGGTCAAGAACCTCCTTCTTAGCAACCTCCCCGAGGTTGTCCTTGAAGGCGGCACCGCAAGGCTTCAGGGCTACCAGATCCTCGTCGCGGAGCTGTAAGGCATATCATTCCCTGTAGACAGCCAAGGCAGGGGGAGGCCGGATGCCGAACCCTCTGCCCCTCCTGCGGGCCGCGCGCTGCCGAAGTCCAGCCTTCTCGGGCACCGCTTTGCCAGCGGCAGCTCTGCCCCTCCCGCGGGCCGCGTATATCCTCCTTTCGCGGCTCTTTGCATGACAAAAACGCAGCCTCCGTCGCCGGGGGCTGCGTTTTCTATATCCCTTTATGCAGTTTTCGCCGCCGCGCGGCCGGGAAAGCCCGGAAGCCTTCCCTTCCGTCCTCAGACCTTTTCCGCCTGCCAGACGATGCCCTTGTAGGTATAGCCGGCCTTCTTCAAAGACTTGGCCTCGCTCTTACTGATTGTATAGCGATACACGCCCTTTTTCACCAGCTCATAGACCGGCGTTCCGTTCGCGTAGGCGGCATAGAAGGCCGTCCCGACCTTACAGCCGTCCTTCTTTTTCTTCTTCGCGTAGGAGAGATTGGTCGTATAGCGGTAATGACCGGTCCTGGCGTCGCGGACATAATACACCTTCGTCCCGGACGTGCCCGGCGCGCAGAAGGCCAGCTTTACGGCATAGCCTTTCGACTTCAGGGACTTGGCCTTGGCGAGATCCGCCGTGTAATAGACCGTGCTTCCCTTGATGCACCGATAGACCTTCCGCGCAGTCCCCGTTACCTCGCAGCTTGCTTTTGCGCCGTCCGACGTCGTAACCGTCACCGTCGCGCTGCCGGCCGAAACCACGGTCACCTTCCCGCTTTTCGTCACCTTCGCGACGCCGGAATTGCCGGATTTCCAGGTCAGGGTCACGTCGGCGTCCTCCGGCAGCACGGCTGCCTTCAGCTGGAACGATTTTCCGACCAGAGCCTCCTTCTTCGTCAGATTCAGTTTCACGGTCGTCGGCTCTTTTTCCTTCGCCAGAAGATAAATCCGGCCGCCGTAGAAGGGATTGAAGGTTCCGAGGTATAAGCCCTCTTTGGCCGCAAGTAGGCTCGGACAGCCCACATTATACCTGTCACCGAAGCCATTTCTCGTGACCGCCTCGAATTTTTTGCCGTCAGCCGTGCGGAACAGGTCGAAGCCGGAGATATTTTTCTCAACTATTCCGGCAATATTTCTGTACATATCCAGGCCGTCCCAGTCAATCTTCTCCAGCGTGTCCGCGATCTCCGAATAATTATCCTTGATAAGGTCCTTCACAAGCGTTTTCAGCTCGGCAGCCATCGCTATGCGGGCGGCGGTCTTGCCCACCCGGCCCAGCTTGTTGTACGTGCGGGCAGTGACGGCAAAGGCCTTCAGCAACGCAACGATCTTATCCGTCGTCTCGTTTTTGAGGGCTTCGGGGACGATCTTATCAAAGTCGATGCCGTCTAGAAGAAGGGCGCTCTGCGTCAGCGTTTCGTCAAGGAGCTTATCTGCCAGATCCGACGACAGAAACTCGTCGGCGATGTCCTCCAGCTCCTGTTCGTCAATGCCGTCCCGCACTTTTTCGGTGATCTCGTTCAGCTTCTCCCTCAGGGATCCGAAATCCTCCAGGAACTGCCCGACCGTACGCTCGCTGATCTCCAAGGTACGGAGCCTTTCGAGCGCTTCGAGACACTCCCCGAGAATTTCGTCGAGCTCCGCCACGTCAAGGAGCTCCTGAAGCCTGGACGACCGAAGGCCGTCGATCAGCTTTTCAAGATAATCGATCCGCCGCGAATATTCCTCCGGAGAAAGATTGACGAACATTTTTCCGGACACCGGGGCCAGATAGCTGTAAAACGTATTCGCGTCCATCGTCGCGATATACATCTGCCCGTCATACTCGCTCACGCGCCAGATGTATTCAATGGCCGTATCCTTCGTCAGCTTCGTCAGATTCGTACATTCGGCATATGTGCCGTCGGCGTCATTGAGCTTCCAGAGCTTCTGGGGATTTTTCAGCGCATGATCGATCGGAGAAAGCACCTCGCTGATTCGGAGATCGGTCAACTGAGCGCCCTCCGCCTCGAGTATTTGCAGCATTTCGGCAGCCTTCTGCATCTCGGCGGCGAGGATGTGGTCGGAATTGTAGACATAGAGGTTTCCCTTGTACTCGAAGACGGACCCGAACTGAGCGCCGGATGTGCCGGCTCCGCTTTTCGGCCCCGCAGCCTCCTCCCAGTGCCAGCCGTACGCATTGCCCGTCTCCCCGGCCGCCGCCGGACGTCCCCGGAACAGCAGAAAATCGCCGCTGCCCGGAACCGCTGCGTAAAGCCAGCCGTTGTGGGAAGCCAGCTCCCAGATCGGGGCGGCCGCCCAGCTTTCCATAATGGAGTCATAGGGCGCTTCACCGAAATCTCTGTAGTCCGCGACGCAATCCCACCGGGTGTCATCCTTGCTGTCCTTCTTAAGAACCGCCATCTTCACCGGGGTTCTGTCCGCATCCGCCGGAATCGCTTCCCGGCTGTCCACGCCGCCGATAAAAAGCTGTCCGTCATACACGCAGGACGCGCGGAGAGAGCCCGTCCCCAGGTTCTCGAAGACCTTCGTGAACTTTCCGGCTTTGTCAAGCTTCAGGATATACTCCGGATTTTTCGGGATCAGGGAATATGTCCCGAAGTAAACGTTGTCGCCGAAGGTCACGGCCATGCGGAAGGATTCTCCCTCGCCGGCCGTGTAAAGGACCTTGAACACGCCCGTCTTGCGGTTATAGCTAAGGATGTTCGAGCCCTGAAGGAGATTTTCCCGGGGAAGCCCGCCGTTCGTGACCACATCCAGCAGATCCCAGAGCTGCTCCTCCGTCAGCCCCTTCCCGGCTAATTCCGACGCATACTGCCTGACAAGGGCGCCGGCGATGTTTCCTGCCGTCGCGATGTAAATGTCGTCGCCGCGCTGCGCAAGCAGCCAGGCGCAGCTGTTCCTCCGGTCGCCGCCCTTCACGAAGCCATCCGTCTCGCTCTCCCCGCGGCCGGGGTTCGAAACCTTCGTCACGGTATAGTCCTTACCCTTCGCCACCGGCTCCGCGGCCCACGCCGCCGGAGCCGCCGTCCAAAGACTCGCCGCCATGACGGCCGACACCAGAACACTTGTGATCTTTTTAAACTTCATAGGCTCACTTCCTTTCTCAATAAGCACGCCGTCACTTCGTTCCTCTGCGTTTACCTCCCATGCTTTTCCAGCATCCCGGTGATAACCTCCGAAAAATAATTGCCCGGATGTTTTTTGAATTCCTTCGGAAGCTCCGCGATCGTCTCCGGCTCGCCGAACTCAAGGATGACCTTCCCGGCTTTCAGCCAGGGCTTGTGCGCCTCGAAGATCTCCGCCGTCCCCGTGAAGGCCATCGGCACAACCGGGCAGCCGCTGCGCTGGGCGATCATAAACGTCCCGTCATGGAACGGCAGGAGCTTTAAGGCGTCCCCCCGATTCCGCGTTCCCTCCGGAAAAACCAGAACCGAAGTTCCGGCCTTCGCTTCCTCCCCGCAGGCCTTGATGATCTCCACGCCCTGCCGGAGATTTTTCCTGTCAATGAACTTGCAGCCGATGAACATCATGTTCAGATTAAGAATCGGCACCTTCTTGAAGGAATCCTTGGAAATGATGATTGTCCGTCGCTTTAAGAGGCTGTATCCGACAATCACGTCAAAGAAGCTTCGGTGGTTCGCGACAAAAAGAGCGGCTCCGTCCCGCGGCAGCCGGTCCGTCCCGCGAACCTCCAGCTTCACGCCGGCAATATGCCAGACCACGGAAAATGCCCACTGGACAATCCGCTGCATGGCATAGGCCGCCTTCGGCGTGAAAAACCGGACGATCCAAAGGATCAGCATGATCGGAAGCGAAACGATCAGATATACTACGACAAATATCAACGCGAGGATTAATCGAAGCATGGGAAACCCCTTTCCATTTTCACGTTTCTGGTCACACGGTGACCAGAAGTGACTTGTAACACATTTTCACTTTTATTACAGTATACGTCGAAAGCAGGACTTGCGCAACGGGCATTTCACTGGTAAAATTGTATACAAAGTTTACACTGCAGCACTTCGGTAACGGAGATCAAAGATTTGTCAGGGAGGGTAACTATGGATATACGGGCCTACGCGAAAATCAATCTGATCCTCGACGTGGTTCGAAAACGGGCGGACGGTTATCACGATCTCCGAATGGTGATGCAGATGACGGGGATGTACGACCTGCTGCGGATCGAGCCAAAAAGCGAGCCGGGCATCGAGCTCACCACAAACCTTCCCTATCTGCCGACGGACGGCCGGAATCTCGCCGTCCGGGCCGCCGGCCTCCTCATGGAAACCTGCGGCGTTACGGACGGCCTCTCGATCCGGCTGCATAAGTTCATACCCGTGGCCGCCGGGCTCGCCGGCGGAAGCTCCGACGCGGCCGCCGTCCTGACGGGGGTCAACCGGGTGCTTCGGCTCGGACTGTCGGAGGAGAAGCTGCTAAAGCTCGGGCTCTCCGTCGGCGCGGACGTCCCCTTCTGCCTCCTCGGCGGCACCGCTCTGGCCGAGGGTGTGGGCGAGCGCCTGACCCCCCTGCCGCCTCTCCCGAACTGCAGCATTCTCCTTGCGAAGCCCCCCTTTGGCGTCTCCACAAAAGAGATCTTCCAGACGCTGCGCGCGGACGAAATCGAAAGCCATCCGGATGTGGACGGCATGGTTACGGCCATCCGCCGCGGCGACCTGCCCGGCATTCTTTCCCGCTCGGCCAATGTCCTGGAGTCTGTGACCCTGGCAAAACGCCCGGAGATTCAGGAGCTCAAGGACTGCATCGCCGCTGCCGGCGCGGAGACGGTGCTGATGAGCGGAAGCGGACCGACGGTTTTCGGCATTTTTACAGACCAGAAAAAGGCCCTGGCCTGCCGCGATGAGCTTCGCACAGATCATCCGGAGATTCACAGCTTCCTGACCGTCCCGGTTCGGGACGGCGCGCTGAGCCTCGGGGCTGCCGGCTGAAACGGCCTGTATGTTTCTGCTGCCTTCCGTTCCGCGGTTCCAGCCCTCATAATGAAGAGCCGGCTTCGCGCCGCAAGCATGCAACCTGCCCGGCACATCATCGGATTCATCGTTTCTGATCACACGGTGACCAGAAACGAAGGCGTTTTGCAATAAAATCGCCCTGCGGGCGATGGCACGCCTCAGTGTACAGAAAACAGTCCGGTGGACTGTTTTCT
>CACZBB010000009.1:23115-25143 GCA_902779245.1 uncultured Lachnospiraceae bacterium
GGTTCATACACAGGCTGATTTATATCACGGACCCGTGCCAAACAGCGACGCGCAGCTAGTCCTTTAGGGCGAGTGTTTGGCACGGGAGTGACTTGTAACGATTCATCAAATATATTCACACGTTTTCTTCAAAGGAAATCATACCGGCCATGAAAAGTGATATGGAAATCAATGAGTTTTCCCCTCTTCGTGAAGTTGTTTTTGTGACGCTTCGGCGGCAGATCCTGCGCGGTGAGCTCAAGCCCGGCGAGCGCCTGATGGAAATCTCCCTGGCCAACAAGCTGGGGGTGTCCCGCACCCCGATCCGGGAGGCGATCCGCATGCTGGAGCATGAGGGCCTCGCGGTGATGAAGCCCCGGCGCGGCGCCCAGGTCGCCAAGATCTCAGCGCAGGAGCTGACGGATGTCCTGGAAATACGCGAAAGCCTCGAGATCCTCGCGATCTCGAAGGCCTGCGAGCGCATGGACGCGGAGGATCTGCAGAAGATGGACGATGCCGCGCGGCATTTCGAGGAGCTGGCCGCAAAGCCCGGCTCCGAACTCACCGCCCTCGCGGAGGCGGACGTGGCTTTCCACGACGCGATCTTCAACGGGACAAAAAATCTCCGTCTCATCCAGATCCTCGGCAACCTTCGGGAGCAGATGTACCGCTTCCGCATTGAATATATGAAGGATGAGGCCGTGCGCAAGGAGCTGGTGGAGGAGCACCGCCAGATCCGAAGCGCGATCCGTGAAAAGAACTGCGCCCTTGCGGTAGAAAAGATTTCGGAACACATCGACAACCAGAGGCAGGCGATTTTCCGTTCGCTGGAGGATTGATATGACGCCTAATCTCCACGACGCCCCGATCGGCGTCTTTGATTCCGGGCTCGGCGGGCTTACCGTGGCCCGGGAAATCATGCGGAACCTTCCCGCGGAGCGGATCGTTTATTTCGGCGACACGGCACGGGTTCCCTACGGCAGCAAGTCCAAAAACATTATCGTGCGGTATTCGCGGCAGATCGTCCGCTTCCTGAAAACGCAGGAAATCAAGGCCATCGTCATCGCCTGCAACACCGCGACGGCCCTGGCCTTCGACGAAGTGGCAAATGAAGCCGGGATGCCGGTGATCGGCGTGGTGGAGCCCGGAGCCCGGGTAGCCGTGCAGACGACCCGGAATAAAAATGTCGGGGTCATCGCGACGCGGGCGACGATTCACACGGGCGCTTACACCAACGCGATCTGCTCGCTGGATCCGGAGATCAATGTGATCGAGCAGGCCTGCCCGATGCTGGTGCCTCTGGTGGAGGAGGGCTGGATCCACGACAGGATCACGGATGAGATCATCATGCGGTATCTCGACGACCTTCTTGCGCACGGGATCGACACGCTGATCCTCGGCTGCACGCACTATCCGCTGCTTCGCAGCGCGATCCGAAAGCTTGTGGGGGATCAGGTGGCGCTGATCAATCCGGCCTATGAGACGGCGCGGGAGCTGGAACGCCTGCTTTCGGCCGAGCATCTTGAAAGCACCGTGCCGATCGCTCCCGGCGAGCCCTATCCTTACCGTTTTTATGTCAGCGACGATCCGCAGAAATTCACGGATTTCGCCAATTCCATCCTCCCGGTCGACGTCAAGAACGCGAAGATCATCCCGATCGAGGAGTTTTGAGGGGGTGGGCAGATGCCGGACGCTCTCGTTCAGGGATATGGGGGCGGGCAGATGCCGGAAGCTTTCGTTCAGGGATATGGGGGCGGGCAGATGCCGGACGCTCTCGTTCAGGGATATGGGGGTGGGCAGATGCCGGACGCTTTCGTTCAGGGATATGGAGGCGGGCAGATGCAACTTTTTCTCAGCCGCGCTTCGCGCAAGGCTTCGAAAAAGTTATCTGCCCGCTCAGCCGTTGGCCCGCCTGCCCGACGTGCTGAACCGAAAATATCAGGAGGAATGGTATTAGTCTCTGCAGATTTTGTAGAAAATGAGCTTCACGGGCCAGGGATCCCGGAGTGATCTGCCTGGACCATTCTTTTGAAAAGGAGTACTCCGATG
>CACZBB010000010.1 GCA_902779245.1 uncultured Lachnospiraceae bacterium
TGGTCACCGTATGACCAGAAACACAAGTTCCTGTGAACCGCAACATTTTGACGCATTTTCATCCCCCTCTTCTCTTCAAAATATGGTACACTCTTAAAAGAATGGCTGTTTTGATTGGATCGGGTGTCAGAACACCCGCTCCCGTTACGGAGGCTTCTATGGCTAGGACACTCTCCCGCTGCAAGCTCATCGAGCGCAGCATCAATAAGCGTTTCCGGAAGGAGCTCTGGGGACCGTTCATGACGGCGGTGACCCAATATGACCTCATAAAGGCCGGCGACCGGATCGCGGTCTGTATATCGGGCGGTAAAGACAGTATGCTGATGGCGAAGCTCATGCAGGAGCTGCACCGCCACACAAAGGTTCCCTTCGAGCTCATTTTTCTCGTGATGGACCCGGGCTACAATCCGGCAAACCGGCAGCGAATCGAGGAAAATGCACGGCTGCTGGAGATCCCCGTCCGGATCTTCGAGACGGACATTTTCGACGTGGCCAATATGCAGGATCACTCACCCTGCTATCTCTGCGCCCGGATGCGGAGGGGCCACCTCTACGCGAAGGCTAAGGAGCTCGGCTGCAACAAAATCGCCCTGGGGCATCATTTGTCGGATGTGATCGAGACGGTGGTGATGGCAATGTTCAACAGCGGGAAGCTGGAGACCATTATTCCCAAGGTTCACAGCCAGAATTTTCCGGGGATGGAGCTGATCCGACCGCTTTACCGTATCCGGGAGGAGGACGTGATCGCCTGGGCCCGCTACAACGACCTGCATTTCATCCAGTGCGCCTGCCGCTTCACGGAAAATTCCGCCCAGGGGAGCGGCAGCTCCAAGCGGCAGGAAACGAAGTCGCTCATCCGGGAGCTCAAAAAGACGAATCCGGACATCGAGCGGAGTATTTTCAATGCCGTTCATTCTGTCCGCCTCGACACCTTCCCCGCCTATAAGGCCAAAGAGAGGTGGCACACCTTCCTCGAACGTTATGATGAACGCCCAGACGCGGATTCCTGAGGATTCCCGAAGCCGAAAAATTTCGAAATATTTCATCAATTATTCCGGATTTTTATGTTAAAATATTTATAGAATGATGCCGGAATCCAACGGCCGTTTCTCATACTTTTCAGTTGGTCCGAAAACCCTTAACATGAATGTTTTCGTTGCCCGAGGTTCATTTTGTTTCCCATAAGGAGGATCTTTATGTACGACCTTATTATCATCGGCTCCGGCCCCGCCGGTCTCACCGCCGCCATCTACGCGACCCGCGCAAAGCTCAATTTCATCGTTCTCGAGCAGAATTTCATGAGCGGCGGACAGGTCGTGGACACCTACGAAATCGACAACTACCCCGGCCTTCCGGGGATATCCGGTATGGATCTCGCCATGAAGATGCGCGAGCACGCCGAGAATCTCGGCGCGGAATTCGTCATTGCCGAGGTGACGGCCCTGGATCTTGCCGGCGAAGTCAAAAAAGTCACGGCGGAGGGCACAGTTTACGAGGCAAAAACCGTCGTCCTGGCCATGGGCGCAAAGCACAGCCTGCTCGGCGTTCCCGGTGAGGAGCATCTCGCCGGCCACGGCGTCTCCTACTGCGCGACCTGCGACGGCGCGTTTTATAAGAACTGCGAGGTTGCCGTGGTCGGCGGCGGCGACGTCGCGGTGGAGGATGCCATCTTCCTCGCCCGTCTCTGCTCCAAGGTCTATGTCATTCATCGGCGCGATGAGCTTCGCGCCGCGAAGGTGCTTCAGGACCAGCTTCTCTCCCTCCCGAACGTTGAGATGCTCTGGAGCCACACGGTCGTGCGGATCGAGGGCGAGGGAAATGTCGGCGCGCTGAAGCTGGAGAATAAGAAGGACGGCTCCCACCGGACACTTCACGTTCGCGGCGTCTTTATTGCCGTCGGCATCCGCCCGACCTCCGCGCTGACGGCCGGTCAGGTCGCGCTCGATGAGGGCGGATATGTCCTCGCGGGCGAGGACTGCGAGACCTCCGTGCCCGGTGTCTTTGCCATCGGCGATCTCCGCAAGAAGCAGCTCCGCCAGGTCATCACCGCCTGCGGCGACGGCGCCAACGCCATCACCAGCGTACAGCGTTATCTCGGGGAGCACTAAGTGCGTGAAAGGTTGATAGAATCGGGCATAAGGAAGGCGACCGCCGAACCTCTGCCCCTCATCGCGAGCCGCATTGACGCAGGCCGCTGATTTCCTTACGCGCCTGTGTGAAAAAAACCCGCCGCGGTTTTCTGCGGCGGGTTTTTTGTTTCCGGCCCCGAAGCTTTCGGGAAAGCCGTTTTTCTCCGGCTCCGGATCCCGATGGCTGCCGGGCAAAAATCTGTCAAGCGAAATCTTCAGGATGCAACAAATTCGTCACATTTGACGAAAATCTGTTAAAACACAAAAAGGACTTTACAAATAGAAAAACACCATATCCACGGACTTATCCACAACCTTTTATCAATAACGGCTTATAAACACCGATTTATCCACAAAGGATATCCACATTGTCCACACAGCACATGTGTTTTCCTTATCCTTCCTTATGCTTCCATGCGAACAATCGTTTTGTGAACATCGGAGAAACTTAACATTTTTGTCATTTTCTCTTGACAATTCTCCGGCCTCATCGAAGGCCGTGCGCTATTTAGCGTTTCTGGTCACACGGTGACCAGAAACGAAGGCGTTTTGCAATGAAATCGCCCTGCGGGCGATGGCAAAACGCAGGTCAGCGACAAACTATAAATGTCACTGGCCCGTGCCAAACAGCGAGTGTTTGGCACGGGAGTGACTTTTAACTATTTAGCTTCTTCCTTTTGCCGCTTGATGACCTTCAGCCTTGTGAATTCCTCGCGCTCTTTCTCCTCAAGCGCGGCGGAAATGCTGCGCACCAGCGCCTCCGTGCGCGGGATCGTAATGTTCTTAAGCGCGTTGGCACGCTTCTGCGTCTTCTGAATATTCTCGGCCAGACGGTGCGCGCTGATCTCCACCTGGGAGAGCTCCAGAGTCAGGCTCTTCACCTTCTCAAAAGCCAGCCGGGCCTCGTCCAGGCTGTCCCTCGTGCGGTAGAAGGCATAGACCGGGCGCAGCCTCTCGCTCTTGTCCGCGCGGACCAGCGGGATCTCCGTGCCCATGATGCTTCGCGTCTTGATCTCCACGGAATCGTCGAGAGGGATCGACCGCGCGATCAGCTGGACGCTTCCCATCCCCATCTGGATGCTCGCTTTCTGCAGGGCCGCGTAAGCCTCCCGGTATGCCTCGTCGATCGTTCCCTGGATCCGCCGCGCTTCCTCGATATGGCTTGAAAGCTCCCGGATCAGGATATTCCGTTTTCTGTCCATAAGCTCATAGCCCTGACGGCTGAGCGTCAGAGAATTCTTCGCCCGTATGAGATTTCCCTTTGTCGGGACTTCGTTGGGATTCATGCGCCACCCCCGGTATTTCTGGCCATCACGCCCGCATCAGCCGGACAGAGCCTTTCATTTTCTTGCTTTGTAATACTTATCCAGCATCTCGCCGTCAAGACGGTCGAGCTCGCCGCGGGGCAGGATGCCGAGGAGCTTCCAGCCGATATCAAGCGTCTTCTGGACAAGACGGTCTTCCGCGTCGCCCTGGCCGACGAATTCGCTCTCAAAAGCCTGCCCGAAGGCCAGATACTTGCGGTCCGTCTCCGAGAGCTCGTCCTCGCCGATGACCGAGGCCAGCGACCGCACGTCCGCCACGCGGGCGTAGGAGGAAAAGAGCTGGTTCGCCACCGCCTGATGGTCCTCCCGGGTATAGCCCTCGCCGATGCCGTCCTTCATGAGTCGGGAAAGGGACGGCAGCACCGAGATCGGCGGATAGATGCCCTTGGCGTGGAGATCGCGCCCGAGGACAATCTGCCCCTCGGTGATGTAGCCGGTAAGATCCGGGATCGGGTGGGTGATATCGTCGTTCGGCATCGTCAGGATCGGAATCTGCGTGACCGAGCCCTTCTGGCCGGCGACGATCCCGGCTCTCTCATAGAGGGAGGCCAGATCCGAATAGAGGTACCCCGGATAGCCCTTCCTTGATGGGATCTCGCCTTTGGAGGACGAAATCTCGCGCAGCGCCTCACAGTAGGAGGTGATATCGGTCATAATGACCAGAATATGCATTCCACATTCATAGGCAAGATATTCGGCCGCCGTCAGCGCCGCGCGGGGCGTGATGAGGCGCTCCACCACGGGGTCGTTGGCGAGGTTCAGAAACATCACGACATGATCCGAGACGCCGCTTTCCTCGAAGGAGCGGCGGAAAAACTCGGCGACATCGAATTTAACGCCCATCGCCGCGAAGACCACGCCGAAGCGCTCGCCGCTCCCCTCCCCGAGGGAGGCCTGACGGACGATCTGGGCGGCCAGCTCGTTGTGCGGCAGGCCGTTGCCCGAGAAAATCGGAAGCTTCTGCCCGCGGATCAGGGTCGTCAGCCCGTCGATCGCGGAGATGCCGGTATTAATGTAGTTTCGCGGGTATTCCCGGCGGCAGGGGTTGAGCGGCAGTCCGTTGACATTGACATAGGTCTCCGCCCTCACCTCGCCAAGGCCGTCGATGGGCCGGCCGATCCCGTCAAAGGTCCGCCCGAGGATCTCCGGCGCAAGGCCGAGCTCCATGGGCCGGCCGGTGAGGGTCGTCCGGGTATTCGTGAGGGACATTCCTTCCGTTCCCTCGAAGACCTGAAGGACGACCTTGTCCTCATACGCCTCGATGACGCGGCCAAGACGCCGCGTTCCGTCGTCCAGCCGCATCGATACGATCTCGTCGTACGCCGCGTCCCGGACACCCTCCAGCACCGCCAGCGGCCCGCTTACCTGACTCAGTCCTAAATACGCAATCGCCATAAGCGCTCCTTACCGATCTCCTTACGCCGCAAATCCGCCGCGCGGCGGATTTACGGGAAGCCTCACTTCCTTAAGATAAAGGACAAATACCCCCTTGCGAGGCATTTGCCGGTTTCTCTCCATCCCCTCCTGACGAATGCCGCATGCTTCTGCCGGCATTTGTCAGGATTCCTTTTTACCGTTCTGCGCGCCGTACCTGCACACCCGGACAAACCGTTCCTGGTCCATCGGCTTTTTAAATCCGGCGCACATCCTGCGAACGGTGTCTGCCGCTTTGCCCATCCCTCCCCGGCCGGACGGCCGCTGACCGGCATGGATCGATCAGCCGTTCTTCTCCAAAACTCCCTGAATGAAGGCGTCGATGGCCTTTCGATAATCCTCGAACATCTCCGGCTTCGCGTTCGGGACATCGTACTTTATGGCGATGACCTTCTCGAAGATACCGTCTGCCTTGAGGATGGACATGGGATGCCCGGCGCGGATCAGCTCCTGCGCCTTATCGTAGAGATACAGGATCGTCTCCATCATGAGGAACTGCTTCCTCACCGGGACGTTCTGATCCTCCTTGTGGTAGGCGTTCTGCTGCAGGAAGCCCAGCCGGATCACGCGGGCAACCTCAAGAAGGAGCTTCTGATCCTCCGGCAGGACGTCCGAACCGATGAGCTTTACGGTCTCCATCAGCTTATCCTCTGCATTCAGGATCGCCACGATCCGCGTGCGGTCCTGCATGAATTTCGGATCGACATTTTTCCGATACCAGGAGGAAAGATCGGAGACATATTCGCTGTAGCTCTCCATCCAGTTGATCGCCGGGTAGTGCCGCGCGTAGGCGAGCGCCTTGTCGAGACCCCAGAAGCACCGGACGAAGCGCTTCGTGTTCATCGTAACCGGCTCGGAGAAATCGCCGCCCTGGGGCGAGACCGCGCCGATGACCGACACCGAGCCGCGCATGTCCGAGAGGGTGATCATCTGGCCGGCGCGCTCATAGAACGCCGAAAGCCGCGAGGCGAGGTAGGCCGGAAAGCCCTCCTCGGCCGGCATCTCTTCCATGCGGCCTGAGAGCTCGCGGAGAGCCTCGGCCCAGCGGGAGGTCGAATCGGCCATGATCGCGACATCATAGCCCATATCGCGGTAGTATTCCGCCAGCGTGATCCCGGTATAAATCGAGGCTTCGCGGGCCGCGACGGGCATGTTCGAGGTGTTCGCGATGAGGATCGTCCGCGCCATCAGCTTTTTGCCGGTCCGCGGGTCCTCCAGCTTCGAGAAATCCTCCAGGACCTCGGTCATCTCGTTGCCGCGCTCGCCGCAGCCGATGTAGACGATGACGTCCGCGTCGGAGAATTTCGCGATCGCGTGCTGGGTCATGGTCTTTCCGGTGCCAAAACCGCCCGGAACCGCAGCCGTTCCGCCCTTCGCGATCGGAAAGACCGTATCCAGGACGCGCTGCCCGGTAAGCAGGGGCTCGGTCGCCGTAAGACGCTTCTTCATCGGGCGCGGAACGCGGATGGGCCATTGCTGGGACAGGGACAGCTCTTTCCGGCTGCCGTCCGGAAGCTCGACGGTTACGAGCGGAGCATATGCGGAGTACGCGCCGTCCGGCACGCAGGAGACCACCTTCGCCTTCAAAAGGCGCGGCGGCACCATGGCGCGGTGAACGATGCTCTCCGTCTCCGGACACTCGGCAAAGGGCTGTCCGGCGGTCAGCTCATCTCCGGGACGGACCTTGATCGTCACGTCCCAGGTGCGTTCCGGATCGAGCGAGGGCACCTCAAGCCCCCGGGTGATGTATTTTCCGGAGGTCTGCGCGATCTTTTCCAGCGGACGGAGAATGCCGTCATAGATATTGTCCAGAAGGCCGGGACCGAGGGTGATCGAGAGCGCCGAACCGGTGCCTTCCACGATTTCCCCGGGCTTTAAGCCGCCGGTCTCCTCGTAGACCTGGATCATCGTCATGTCCCCCTTCAGGGAAATGACCTCGCCCACCAGACGTTCTTTGCCGACGAGGACCATCTCGGCCATCGCAAAGCCCTGTGCGCCCTTCAAATAGACGACCGGGCCGTTGATGCCGTAGATCTTGCCTTGTTTCGCCATGCCTTCTTTCCTCCTCTGTAGACACGTAGTTTCTCTTCAAGCCTCGCGGCTCAGGCTTCCCCAAACTGGTAGCTCTTCCGGGCGTCCGCGAGGAGAGAGCTCCAGGCATTTTCAATACAGATCCGCCGGCCGGGAATGACCGCGCGGATCCCTCCGCCGAGCCTGTCCGGAGATACCTGCGGCCGGATGCCGGTCGCGGCTTCGATCGCGGCAAATTCCGGCTGATCCTCCGCGTCGAGGAAGAACTGCAGTACTTCTCCGCCGGCAAATTCCTTCGCCCGGACTGCCTGCCGTACCAGATATTCCCCGTAGGCCGCGGTCTTCCGGCAGGCCGAGAGCTTTTCCTCCACAAGGCTGAACAGTTTTTCCGAAAGATCCCTCTCCTTGCGGGCCTGCTCACGCCGCGCTTCCTGCCGGTATTCCGACACGCGAAGAAGCTCCTCCCGACGGATCCGGATAGTCTCCTCCGCGATCTGGGCCCTCGCGGCGGCTTCTTTTTCCTTGCGATGATCGTCAAAGGTCTCTTTCAGCGAAGCGCGCAGGGCCGCGAGCTCCTTTTTGCCGCGCGACTGCGCGTCCTCCATCGCCTCTTTCCTGAACAACTCAAGCTTTTCACTGACTACCATACGCCAAATCCTCTTCCACTTAAAGCTTCAGCCCGATGGCTTCCTCAACGTACCCGGTAATGAAATCCGGACGGCGGCCGCTTCCGTGCCGGTCGGGAACGTCCAGGATGAGCGGCAGCGGCGCGGAGGAAAGCTTCGCGCCGTTCACGAGATCCGGATAGTCCCGGCCGAACTTTTCCGTAAGCAGGACAACGCCGTTGGACGGATCCTTAACCGCAGCCTCCAGCGCCCGGGAAAACTCTTCCCGGGTATGGGCAAGCACGCCGTCCACGCCGGCCAGGCGCATGCCCGTCAGCGTGTCCACGTTATCGCTGATAACGAACATTTTCATAATCTTTTACCCAAGCTGACCGATGATCATGAAGGAAATGATCAGGCCGTAGAGGCAGACACCTTCCGCAAGACCCACGTAGATGAGGGATTTGCCGAGAATGCTCTGATCCTCCGAGAGCGCGCCAAGGGCCGCGGAGGCCGCGGAAGCGACGGCGATGCCGCCGCCGAGGCACGAAAGCCCCGTAGAAAGGGCAGCCGCGATATAGCCGAGCCCCGTCGACAGGCCCGGGCCGCCGTTGCCGGCGGTCTCGGCCGCGAAGGCCGGACCCGCGCCGAGGACCATCGCGACGCCGGCGATCAGCATGGTGCCGAAAACCAGGAACAGGTTCACCGCAAGGACCCGCTTAAAGCGGCTCTTCGTGCGGCGGCCGCGAAGGAACGCGACGCCCGGAACCAGGATCGAGAGGACAAGCGCAACGATAAGTGTGATCTGAACTGCGAAAGACATGACAAAAACCTCCTTTTTATTTGCTTTTCTTCAGCGAATTGATAAACGGACGGCCATCCCCGCTGTAGAAGCGGGAGAACATTTCATAGAATTCCAGACGCAGAACCTGGATGCCGACGATGAGGCCTTCCATACCCATGACGAAAAGATTTCCCAGAACAACGACGACCCAGTTGGTATTGCCGCTCTCAAAGCCCGAAAGCTGGAGAACGACGCTCATCATCGCCGCGTGGCTCACGGCAAAGGCACCGATACGAACGAAGGAGAGGGAGTTGGAGAAGTAGGAAAGCATGACCTCAAACATCTCAAAAAATCCCTGCACAATGAACATGCCGATGCTTCCCTCGATCTTCGGTCCGGGCTCTCCGGTGACCAGCTTCGCGAGCGGCTCCTTCAGGAACATCCCGAGAACCGCCGCGGCAAGGACGATTGCCAGAAGCCACGCCGCCGGAATCGTCTTTCCGCTGAAAATAAGAAGGATGGCATAAACCACGCCCCCGTAAAACACAAGACCGGTCAGGGCATTGGTTCCGAAAAGAATATCTCCCCGGTCTTTCCGGCGGACGGCGTTGAGGATGTGGAACACCATCGTAAGGAGGATCAGGCCCATGCCGAAGACAACGGCCGTCACCATGATCACGTTGATGCTGCCGATGCCGGGAAGCGCCATCATGGCCTCCCGCGGCCGCAGCCAGAGCGCCGGGATCAGATCTTCAAAACCGAAGATGCTCCCGAACATCAAGCCAAAGAAGGAGGAGAAGACGCCCGCGAGGGCGATGATGCCGGCCAGCGGGATCTTCTTTTTAAGATACAGAAGCAGGCCGCCGACGAAGAGGCAGAGTCCCTGGCCGAGGTCGCCGAACATCACGCCGAAGATAAAGGAATACGTGATCGCGACAAAGACCGTGGGATCCATCTCCTGATAGGACGGGAGCCCGTACATTTTCACGTACATCTCATACGGGCGGAAGATCGCCGGGTTCTTCAGCCGCGTGGGCGGCTGTTTCCCGCTCTTTACGCCGTGGCTGATCTCTACGCAGATGACCTTGTCATCCTTTTTTGTCTCTGCCTGGAAGGCTTTGGCATCGGATTCGGTCATCCATCCGCACAGAATGTAGAAGGGCTCATGTTTCGTGACCGTGATGGCCGCCATCTTCCGGATGCCGAAGTTATCGGAAAGATTCCGGATCTTGTCGCGGGCTCCGAGGATACGCGCCGCGTCCTCCTCGATGAGCGCCGCCCTTTTCCGGTCAATGGCCGCGGCCTTCTTTTCCGCCTCGGCAAGCTCCTTCTCAAGGGCACGGGCCGATTCCTCGGGCGTCCCCTCGTAAGCGTCCGGGATGAACATCCGCTCAAAGTGCATGGAGGAATAGATCGCGTCGACCTTGTGGCAGATCCGGTTCGGCGCGAAATAGACACCGTAAATATAGGCTTCATCTTCACTGCACCGGAGGAAAATGCTGTTCGAATCCTCGTAAACATATTCCTTCAGCCGCTCAAAGTCCTGAGCCGGCAGGCGGCCGAAGCGGAACGAAAGAATCTCGAAGCCCAGAACCGTCCGGATATCCACCGGCAGGCTCCGGTAGGGCTCAATCGCGCGAAGAAGCTTTTTCTTTTTCTCCATATCCCCGGCAAGCGCCTGTTTTTCCTCGTCCAGAGCGGTGAGGCGACGCCGGATCTCTCCGACCAGCGAAATAGCGTCGTCCAGCGAAATCTCCTCCGGAACCATTGAGCCGGCATTGACCACAAGCGCAGCGTAGGACTCCGCGCTTTCCAGGATGCCTTTATAGGGATTGGACTGGACGAAGGGCTTCAGATCCGGAACATCCTCCAGCTCCGTCATGGCATTTTCCAGATGGATCTCATATCTTGAAAGATACTTGGTCACCATCCGGTCAATATCCCCCTTCGGACCGGTGATGCTGAGGAATTTCATTTTTTCAATCATTCAACTTCCCTCCTCATACGAGAAGCTTTGGAGAAATGCTTAGTTTCAGCGTTTCTCAGACACTCGTCAAAGCGCGGCGATGATCTTTTTGGCCTCTTCTCCGCGGATCCCGTACCGGATACATTCGATCGCGGTGGTCACACGGTAGTCCTGGTGTTCTTTCCTATATAAATAGTCAAAGAGCGTGGCCACGGAGTAGGGGTGCTTTCTGGCCTCGGCGCGAAGGATCTTCTGCATGATAAATACGTACATTTCCTCGAGGTTGTCCGGCCGAAGCTCCTCGTAGTTCCGCCCGTACTTCGTCTTTGCAAGCTCCTGGGCGAATTTTTCCTCGGAATCGGCGGCAATCAGGGCCGCGACCTCCTCCTTGCGCAGACGGTAGTGAACCGGAAGAATGATGCTGTAGGTTTCCGCCTCGGAAAGCTGGTACCAGACCCTGGCGCGGTGAATGTACCAGAGATTGAGCATATCCACCCGCGTGCCGTAGGCGCGTGTGAGGATCTCCACGCTTTCTTTGGAAACGATCCTCCCCTTATCCTGCCATATTTGACGGAAATGGTAGATATCCAGAGCCGATTCGAAGTCAAAGAGCTCCATATTCGGAAGCCCCTCGAGATTCTTCAGGGGCTGATAATACTCCGTTCCCCGAAGAGCCTCCACGATCGCGGGAAGGCTGTCGGCCTCCAGCAGCGCCTCCGGGTCAAGCTCCGTAAATTTCGTAAAAAAGGCCGGATCCCGGAAAACCTCCATGCTGGGCTTCTGCCCCACGTAGGCATAGCGGAGGCATTTTTTGATGACTTTGATTTCGTAGCGCCGGGCATATTTCTTCAGGAACTTTTCCTGCGAGGGCTCCGCAAAATTATATATTTTTGCATAATCCCGAAAGATCGAGGTCTCGATCAGGGCTTCCATGCGTTCTCTGTGCACCTCGCCGTCGCCCATCGGCGCGAGCGCGGCCGCGTAGGCCGGCGTCTGGCGCAGAAAGGCCGCCGCGGACGCCACGTCCGGACTGGCAAGAAGCGTATCGAAATCCTCTTCCCCAAGAAGCTTTCCCGACATCGCCCGGACCTTCGCGGTCAGGCCGGCGTATGCAAGAAGGCCGCTCATAAGTTTTCACCTGCAAGGATCCCGCTGACGATCTCCTCCGCGCGCATGTCCATATGCTTCTCATATCTTTCGCGGAGAACGGTCATCGCCGCTTCTGACTCCTCTTGAATCCTCGCAATCTCCGCGTCGCTTTCCCGCGCGTGCTCCGCGCGAATCCCGGCAATCGTTTCTTCCGTCTTCCGGTCAAGCTCCGCGTCATAGGCTTCCCGCTTCAGCCGGGCTTCCTCCGTGAGAGTTTTTTTCTCGTCAGACACTCCCTGCATGGCCGTCTGGGCCGCCGCCTCGATCTCCGCAAGCTCCTTCAGTATTTTTTCATATTTTGATTCCATGAAAAGCCCCCTTAGCTCACGTGAATCCAAAGAAGGCGCCTTGCCCGAAAGCAAGCCGCCTTAGATAAATCATTCCGCCGCGGAAACTGCCGCGCTTTCGGCCGCGGGCGCAGCCGCGTTTTCAGCTACAGACGAAGCTTCGCTTTCGACCGTCGTGGAGGCCGTGCTTTCGGCCGCCGCCGAAGCCGTGCTCTCGGCCACAGCTACAGATGCGCTTTCGGCCGCCGCCGAAGCCGCGTTTTCAGCCACAGAAGCGGCTGCGCTCTCGGCCGCTGCCGAAGCCGTGCCCGCGCCCACAGCCGGAGCCGCGTTCTCACTCACGGAAGAATCCGCTTTTGAGGCTGCGGAGGCATCCGCGCTCTCGGTTACGGAAGAATCCGTCTTGGAAGCCGCGGAGGCATCCGTACTCTCGGTCACGGAAGAATCCGCTTTCGAGGCCGTGGAGGAATCCGCTTCCGAGGCCGTGGAGGAATCCGCTTTCGATTCGGTGGCGAAGTCGAACGGAACCTTGTCGCTCAGGACGACCGCTTTCCAGACGTTCTCATCAACGGTAACCTTGGTGGCTTCCTTCCAGGCCGCCAGCTTATCATCGTAGTTCTTCTGCTTGCGCTCGCTCAGGATCTCTTCCTTCTTCTTCTCGGTCTCCTCCTCGTCGTTCACCTTATCCATACGGACGACATAGTAATCCGTATCGCTCTCGATGACCTTCTTCGCGACCTCGCCGTCCTTAAGATCCTTCGCCGCCTCGACGACCTCCGACGGCAGATCGGTATCGTCCGTCTTCTTCGTCGTGAAGGTGCCCTTCGACGCCGACCAGGAGGAATCCACCTCTTTGGCGAGAGCACTCATATCCGCCTTGGCCGGATCCTCCGCGGAGGTGATCTTTTCAATAAGGATCAGGGCGTTGGCCTTCTTCACGGCGTTCTTGTCCTCGACGTCGCTGTCCGACGAGGTGCTCTCATCCGAAGCCTTGCTCGTATCGGCGGACGCATCCCCGCTCTCCGCGGCCTTCTCCTTCTCGATCTCGACATAGGTCACGCTGCTCTGGCCGGACTCCTCCTCGGTGACGTTCTCATCGATATCGCCGGCCATGGCTTCCATCATCTTCGACTTGACCAGCTGCAGCTCGGCAACCAGCGACACATGCTCGCCCGTGGCGCCGATCTTGTCGCGAACCTCCTGGCTGTTCTTTTCTTCATAAGCCTTGCCCACTTCCCGGACCGCCTGCTTCTCCTCGTCCGTGAGCTCGACCTTATAATCGCCCATATGCTGGCGGAGGATCACCATATCCGTAAGGTCGTCGATCACATCCTGCCTGACGTCATCCGCGTAGGTCTTCCCCTCTTCGATCTCCTGGCTGAAAATGTTCGAGGTTTGTCCAAGATACATGGCATACAGCTGATAGATCTGCGCCTGCTGGTAGCGTGCGAGGAACGCGGCCGCGCCGAGCGGGACCTTCTCATCGCCGACCGTCATCACCGTCTTAGTTCCATCGACCTTCGAGCCGCAGCCAGCCAGCGCGGTAAGGCAGACTGCCGCCGCAAGGAACGCCGCCGAGATCTTCTTCATGAACTTACCCATTTTTCTTTCTCCTCTAAAACTCCTGTGTATTTCTATCAAACCGCCTGACCGCCGATGTCTTCCGTTTCAAAACAAATTCTCGGCAAATGCACCCGGTTTTTCATTTGGCGGTTTTTCCCTCTTAAAACCGGCCAGACCGCTATCCGGCAGCTCTACAGCCGCACAATTCATAGCAATTTTTCATTTTACTCCTTTTTTACCCTTTGAGCAAGGGGTTTAAGGGCAAATGCAAATTGTTTCACACATTTTTTGATTGGAACGCCGCATTTTCCGGGGATTACTGTGACACCGTGTCCGCAAGTTCCCGGCAGAAGGTCTTCATATTTAATATAAGCTCTCCGGTTCTTTGCGGCCCGTGGTAGGTGAAGCCCTCGCCCGGCTTCTGCGCGTCGAGCCGGAACATTCCGCCGAAGGCCGCCAGGATCCGCGGGACCCCGGCCGGATCGAAGGCCGGCGGCCGGTGAACCTTGAGCCGGATCCCGTCCCGCTTCTCCTTGATCTCCTCGATGGAGGCCGCGTGCGCCGCCGCCTTGAGATCCGCGATCGCCAGAAGATTCCTCACCGGCTGGGGCAGCTCCCCGAAGCGGTCCATCAGTTCGTCCGAGATGTCCTCGTAATCCGCCTCGCCCCGGATGGCCGCGATCCGCTTGTAAAAATCCAGCTTCAGGAATTCGTCCGGAATGTATTCGTCCGGGATGAACGCGTCGGCGGCAAGATCGACCACCGTCTCGAAATCGATCCGCTCGGGCTCCTCGCCCTTCGCCTCCCGCACCGCGGAGGCCAGCATCTTGCAGTAAAGGTCGTAGCCCACCGCCTCCATCTGGCCGTGCTGCTCCGCGCCCAGAAGGTTCCCGGCGCCGCGGATCTCGAGATCCCGCATCGCGATGCGGAAGCCGCTGCCAAGCTGCGTAAATTCCCGGATCGCGGAGAGGCGCTTCTCGGCGACCTCCTTGAGCATTTTATCCCTGCGGTACATGAGAAACGCGTACGCCGTCCGGCTCGACCGTCCCACGCGCCCCCGGAGCTGGTACAGCTGGGAAAGTCCGTAACGGTCCGCATCGTTAATAATGATCGTGTTGACATTTGCGATGTCCAGGCCGGTCTCCACGATGGTCGTCGTCACCAGCACGTCGATCTCGCCGTTGATGAAATCCACCATGATATCCTCGATCTCCGCCGGACGCATTTTCCCGTGCGCAAAAGCGACATTTGCCTCGGGAACAAGATTGTGAATCCTCTCGGCGCGCTCGGCGATGTCCGCCACGCGGTTATGCACGAAGTACACCTGCCCGTGCCTGGCAAGCTCCCGGCAGATCGCCTCCCGCACGATCTCATCGCTGTACTCGGAGACGTAGGTCTGGATCGGAAGACGGTCGCGCGGCGGCTCCTCGAGAACGGACATTTCCCGGATGCCGGAGAGGCTCATGTGGAGCGTCCGGGGGATGGGGGTCGCGGTGAGGGTCAGCACGTCGACGTCCTTCCGCAGCTGCTTGATCTTTTCCTTGTGGGTCACGCCGAAGCGCTGCTCCTCGTCGATGACCAGGAGCCCGAGATCCTTGAACGCGATGTCCTTCGAAAGCAGGCGGTGGGTGCCGACGACGATGTCCACGAGGCCTTTTTGCAGATCCGCGACGGTTTTTTTGATCTCCGCCGAGGTGCGGAACCTGCAGAGAAGGTCCACCCGGATCGGGAATTCCTTCATACGCTGCATGAAGGTGTTGTAGTGCTGCTGCGCAAGGATCGTGGTCGGCACGAGGAACGCGACCTGCTTTCCGTCCTGCACGGCTTTAAAGGCCGCGCGGATCGCGATCTCCGTCTTGCCGTAGCCCACGTCCCCGCAGATCAGGCGGTCCATGATCTTCCGGCTCTCCATATCCCGTTTCGTGTCCTCAATGGCCGCGAGCTGGTCCTCCGTCTCCTCGAAGGGGAAAAGCTCCTCAAACTCCCGCTGCCACTCGTTATCCTGGCTGAAGACGAAGCCGTCCTCCCGCTCCCGCGCCGCGTACAGACGCACGAGATCGGCGGCGATGTCCTTCACGGCGCTGCGGACACGCGTTTTCGTGGCATCCCATTCCTTGCCGCCGAGCGTATTGAGCCTCGGCTTCGCGCCCTCCGAGCCGCCGTACTTCTGCAGAACGTCAAGCTGGGTCGCGAGGATGTAAAGATTCCCGCCCTTGTATTCGATCTTGATATAATCCTTTAAGGCGTCCTCCACCTTCATCTTTTCGATGCCTCGGTAAATGCCGAGCCCGTGGTTTTCGTGGACGACGTAGTCACCGATGTGGAGCTCGGAGAAGCTGGAAATCGCTTCCCCGTTATAGCGCTTGCGCTTTTTCTTCGCCGGGCGCTTCGCGCCGTAAATATCCGCCTCCGTGATGAAGGCCATCTTGATGAGCGGATACTCAAAGCCCCTCCGCATGTGTCCCTGCATGACCGCGGCCTGCCCCGGCAGCAGCTCCGCGGCGCGATTGTCCGTGTAGTATGCCGGGATGTCGAGGCCGGCGAGGTCCTGGGCGAGGCGCTTCGCGCGGCTTTGCGAGGGCGAAACCAAAAGGACACGCCAGCCTCGCTTCCGGTACTTTGCGAGATCCTCGGCGAGAAGCTCGAAGCTGTTATTATAGGAAGCGGCCGACTGGACGGTCATGCCGTAGGATGCCTCCACCTCAAACCGGTCCCTGCGCATTTCCAGCGCGGAGACGGCCACCGTGCGGCGAAGCGACAGCCTCGCCAGCAGCTCGTTCGTCCCTAGGATCTCCGGGATCTTGTCGCCGCGATGATACTCCCCGCGCTCGGCCCGCGCCCGGACGCTCTCCCGGAACTCGTCCTCTGCCGCTTTCAGGGCCTCGACGATCCGGTTCGGGTCGTCCAGACAGATGCAGATTTTCGGGGGATTCGGCTTGGCGGGTTTTGCAAAGCTCCGGAAAGACCCGGAAAGGCGGCTCCCGGACGCATTAGCCGAATTGGCCGCCGGTCTTTTCGAGACGCCGACCGTGATCCCCGCGGACTCGTCCTCGAACCAACCGAGAAAGGAGGCAAGCGTTCCCACGTCGTCCCTGGCCGGATAGATATGCACCCGGGAAAGCTCGCCCGCGGAGCGCTGCGATTCCGGGTCGAAGACCCGGATGGACTCGATCTCGTCGCCGAAAAGCTCGATGCGGAAGGGCTGATCCTCGGTGAGCGACCAGACATCCAGGATATCGCCGCGGACAGCGAACTGGCCCGGCAGCACCACCTCGGCGGTGCGCTCGTAGCCGCGCTTTGCGAGCATATCCCGCGCCCAGATCAGATCCGTCTCCTCGCCCGTCTCGAAGGCCAGAATCCGATCCGTCAGGGATTCCTTCGTCGCGACCTGGTCCATGAGGGCGGCGGCCGGCGCCACCACCGTCACCTTTCCGCCCTCGGCCAGCGCGCGGAACACCTGCATCCGCTGCCGGTCAAGAAGGTTCGAGGCTACATCCACCTGGTAAAACAGGAGATCCTTGGCCGGATAGTACAGAGCCGCGGAATCATAGAAGGCCAGATCCTCCGCCAGCGTCTTCGCCGCCAGGTCATTTTCCGTGAGAATGAGGGAAATGTCCTTGTCGAAGGTCAGGCCGTACAGGATGTGCGCTTTTTGCGCGTCCAGGCAGCCGGAGAGCGCCAGAACGCCTCTGCCTTTTTGCATCCGCTCCCGGATCTCCCCCACCTCCGCCAGTTCAAGAAGCGGCTTCACGAATATGTCCAAGTACAATCCCTCCCCTCTTAACGTGTCTCAGGACCGGCAATTCCCGGTCGGAAGCGTTCAGCGCCTTCAAGCTTTCTTGTTATAGCGGTTCATGGCGGCGTCGATGCCGTCCGTGACGATGGCGGTCACCGCGTCGGCCGCCTCCGCGATGGCTTTGTCCACCGCGTTCCGCTCCTCTTTTGAGAATCTCGACAGCACCCAGTCGGCGAGCTCCCAGCCCTCGGGCTTCTGCCCGGTGCCGACGCGGACCCGGATAAAATTCTGCGTCCCGAGGCACTGGATGATGTGCTTAAGGCCGTTCTGGCCGCCCGCCGAGCCCTGCTTGCGCAGGCGGATCCGCCCCGGCGCAAGATCGATATCGTCGCTTACGACGATCAGCTCCCGCTCCGGATCGATCTTGTAAAAGTCCGCAAGCTCCCGCACCGCCGTTCCGGAAAGGTTCATGTAGGTAAGGGGCTTTGCCAGAACCACCCGCTCCGCGCCGATCCTGCCGGTTCCGTAAACCGCGTGGAATTTCGTTCCCGCCTGCGGCACCTTGTGCAGCTCAATCAGCCGGTCGATCACGTCAAAGCCCATATTGTGGCGTGTTCCTTCATATTTTATACCCGGATTTCCGAGCCCTACAATTATATACATACGAAAACCCTCTTCCACGCGAAAACGCGCCTCCCACGTCTTGCCGGACATGGGGGGCGTCTGTTTTTTTACATTTGCCATATTGTAACCGATACCGGCGGTTTCGTCAAGAACCGTCGAAAACGATTTTCTTGTTACGGTTTGCCTCAAAGCAGCGGCGCAAGAACCCTGGTGACCGAGCCGACGATCTTCTTAAAGACCGAAAACTTTTCCATCCGCTCCGGCGTTACCAGCTCGCACTTTGCCAGCGATTTCTGGAAATCGCGCTCAACGGCGTCGACGCTGTCGGTCTTATAAAGATACGTTCCGCACTCAAAATGATGATACAGGCTGCGGTAGTCGAGATTGATGGTCCCGACGAAGGCCTTTTCGTCGTCGGAGACGAAGACCTTGGCATGGACGAATCCCGGCGTGTAGGTGTAGATCTTCACACCGGCGTCCATGAGCGACGGGAAATAGGTCCAGGCAAGGTAGTAGATCGCCGTTTTATCCGGGATGCCCGGCAGGATCAGCGAGACATCCACCCCGCGCTGAGCCGCGAAGCAAAGGGCGTTCTCCAGCTCCCCGTCCAGAATAAGGTACGGCGTCATGATGTGGACGTAGCGGTTCGCCCGGTTCAGGAAATCGATATACATATTCTCCGCGCAGCGTTCCTCGTCCATCGGGTTTTCGCCCATCGGGATCACATAGCCCGAAGCCTTCTGGGGCAGGGCGCGGCCGAGGAACGAGCGGTCCACGCTATCCTCCGTGTCCAGCAGCCAGTCCTCCAGGAAAAGGAGCGTCAGGGTATCGACCGCCGGTCCCTCCAGACGGATGGCCGTATCCTTCCAGTGCCCGAAAACCTCCTTCTCATTGATATACTCGTCCGCCAGGTTCACGCCGCCGGTATAGCCGACCTTTCCGTCGATGACCGCAATCTTCCGGTGGTTCCGGTAATTGTACGCGGCTGAAAAGAGCGGCATCAAACGCGCGAACGTCTTGCCCTTAATCCCGATTTCTTCAAGGCGTTTCGGATAATCCCGCGGCAGAAGAACCAGTTCGCAGGTGCCGTCGTAGATCACCCGGACATCTACGCCGGCTTTGGCCCGTTCCTCTAAAACCTCCAGGAGCTTGCCCCACATCAGACCTTCCTCAATAATGAAGTACTCCATGAAGATGAATTCCTTCGCCTGACGAAGATCCTCCAGAAGATCCTTCCATTTTTGCTCGCCCAGAGGATAGTAGCGCGTGGCTGTCCGGTCATAGGCCGGGTGGCAGCCCGTATTGCCCAAATATTTTACGATCTGCGCGACGCCGGGGTCCTGATCCCGGATGGCGTGATAAACCTCCGGGTCCTTTGGGATCGCGTCCAGATTTTCCTTCACCAGCTGATTCGCCCGCTTCTTCATCCTGCGTCCGCCAAAGTCAATGCGGATGTAGAAATAAAAGCAGGCCCCAAGGACCGGCAGAACCGCGATGAGCAGAATCCAGGTGATTTTCGCCGTCGGGTCTTCCCTTGAATTAAGGATAAACACGACCATGAAGATCTGGAAGAGCGCCGCCATCACAACGCCGTGAAACAGAAAATCCGCAAATGTGCTCATGATGAGCATGATCAGGGCAAGCCACAGAACGATCAGGACCAGAATCGCGCCCATCGGGCTGAACAGCAGGCTGAAAATCCCCCGGCGTTTTCTGCCGATCAGAGATATTCCCTTTTCATCCCGTACAATGTCCTTTTTTTTCTTCATACGCACCTCCTCAAGCTTCGTGACTGTACATGATCCTTTTATGCATTGCCGGGAAATGCCCGTCCGCCCGCAATGCAAGGCTCTGTTCTTATTATGCATTGCCGGGAAATGCCCGTCCGCCCGCAATGCAAGGCTCTGTTCTTATTTTACCACAACGACAAATAATCGTAAATGCCTGCGCCGAAATTATGCTTAAGCCGATACCGTTCGTTGTTTCTGTTCCGTCTACTGTTCCGCCGTTCCCAGCAATGAGGTGCAACTTGGGATTGAAAACAACCGGGGAAAACTGGTATGATAGAACAAGATCCCGCTCTTCCCGAAGGAGAAGATTTCATGAAGCCAACCGGAAAAAAAATCATCCTGACGATCCTGTTAACCGTCGTGCTCGTCATCGCCTACTGCGGCATCATCACCCTGCTCAACCATTTTCTCCTCTCCAGGGAACGCCCCTCGGAGGATGTGCTGACGCAGGATGCCGTCGCCCATACGCTGACGGAAATTGACGGCAACCTGAAAGAAGCGGAGATGCTCATCAGGGAACGGTACAAGGTTGCCGCGACGATCTCGGCAATGGCTCTGCGCAAGATCGTGGACAGCCGCAAAGATAACGCGATCGCCCAGTATTCAAGCGGCGCGGTCGTCAAGATTCAGAACGGAAGCATCACGGCCCCGGAGGATATTGAACAAAGGTTTGGCCTGACCGCGGATCTGTTCAAGGGAAAGCAGGGCTTCTTTGCGTCCCCGGAAGATCCCGAAACGCTCGTCGTCTATTGCCGGATCCACCAGCCTTACTACTACATCGAATGGTATGTGAATACCGATCTTCTGGCGGAAATCGAGAAGGTCACAGATATCCCGGGAATCCTCCAGAAGGCGGAGGTCACCTACAATGTCTGCGCGCTCTGTGTCGCGAACGGGCGAAGCGAAGAGGACGAAACAAAAATTCTCTATAAAAACGAGGTGTTTTCGGCTCTGGATGAGACCTTTCAGGAAACGGGGGGCGCGGATGCTTCCATCGAGGAATCCGGGGTAAGCCCTGCTTCCAAATCCGGCACGCTCTCACTCCCCACGGGGAGTTTCCACTATGTCAGCCGCCCGATTCCGTCCATCAACGGGTATCTTGTCCTGATGCGGCTCCAGCCCAGCCTCTATTTCATGGCTTTCAGCCACTCGACGTATATGTTTTCCGCCCTGATTCTCTTTCTGGCGGTTCTCCTTATGACGGGCTTTTCCCTCTATTCCTTCATTCAGAAGAACGAGCTGACGCCCGGCATGGAAAAACGCTACCATCCCTCCAACGTCCGTCGGTTCGCCTCCCTGTGCGGCATTATCGGCATGGTCTGCATTTTCCTGAGTGGGATGCTCATCTACTCGCTTAATGATCTTTACGATGACACGGCGAAGGGTAAAGAAAGCCTGCAAAGAATCAGTCAAAGCCTTTCCATGTATACGGAACGGTACCGGGACGATTCCGACCGTTATCGGGATGCCTACGTTGAATACGGTTCCCATATCGCCGAGCTTCTGAACAGCTACCCGGAGCTTCGGGAAAAGTCCGTCCTGGAGACGCTTGCGGAAAGCATCAGCGCCGTCTCCATCACGCTCTACGACGCGGCCGGAAAGGAAATCACGAGCAGCGGGGATTATGTCGGGCTCGTCCTCAGTAAGGATGCCAATGTCTCGACCTGCGATTTTCGCCGTCTTCTGCATGGCGTCCAGACGATCGTGCATGAGAAGGACAGCGACGAGACGACCGGAGAAACCGGTCTTCGGATCGGGATACGCCTAAACGATCCCACTTCCGAATCTCGGTATAACGCCATGCTCCTGACCGTCGGCGAAGGCTCGTGGGTTCCGAATCTGGCGGCTGCGCAGCAGACCGTTCTGGAAAATCTCTCCGGAACGGACACCATACACTTCATCGCGGACGGGAAAACCGGCGAAATCCTGGGATCCAGCCGGGAAGCCCTGACCGGAAAAAACATCTCCGTGCTTGGACTGAATGAAAATGATCTGTCCGGGTCTTTGATCAAAACCGTCAACACGGAGGAGGGAAGCTTTTTCATCACCTCCTCCGTCCTGACGATCCCTGCGGATGAGCGCGGCGCGGAGGGCACGGAAAGTATCATCGCCTACTACGCGGTTCGCAAAACGCCCACCCAGGGGTTCTGGATCTCCCCCCTGGCCGGCGCCCTTCTTTTCCTTGCCGTCTACGCCCTTCTGGTCTATCTGACCCTCGGCGGATATACGGACGAGTTTTTTGAGAAAAACAAACACATGCGAAAGGCCGGGAAGAGCGCCGCGACGGGCTGGAAAGGGATCCTGCATCGTCTTTCCGCCATTTCTCCGGAAAGAGCCGGCTTTATCATCATGGAGGTGATCGTTGCTCTGTATCTGACGCAGCTCATCCCCATTTCGAATTTCAGGACTCCGCTGGAGCGCAATTCGGTCTTCTACTACATTACGTCCGGAAACTGGGAGAAAGGGCTGAATCTTTTCGCCCTGTCCGCGATCCTGATCCTTTTGGGAGAGATCCTGATGTCCGTGATCCTGGTGCGTCTCCTGCTGACCGCCTGTTCGACCTTCGTCGGCGGAAAAGCCCAGACCATTCTCCGCCTGATCCGAAGCCTTGTGATGTACGTGGCTCTCATCACCTTTCTGATCATTGCCTGCACATACATCGGCGTGAGCATGACCGCGATCATCGCCTTCATCGGCACGCTCGGCATCTCCATCTCTCTCGGCGCTCAGGACTTTATCGCGGACATCATCGCCGGCCTGACCATCGTCTTCGAAGGCACCTTCCACGTCGGAGACATCGTGGATCTTATCGTCTCCGGCACGCCTCATCATGGGGAAGTGAGTGAGATCGGCCTTCGGTTCACCAAGCTCCGCACGAGCGACAGCAATATCGTGACCCTGAGCAACCGGGACATTACAATCGTCAACAATATGACACAGACCAATTCCCAGTGTGTCTGTGAAATCTCGGTTTTCTCCGAATATCCCATCGATGAGATTGAGGCGATGCTTGCGAAGGAGCTTCCGAAGCTCGCCGCCGAAAACCGTCGAATTCTGGCCGGCCCGTTCTATAAGGGGATCACCGCGCTTGGCAGCGGAAGCATGACCCTCTCCATTGTCACGGAGTGCAGCGAGCGCGACCTGTCCAATGTGCGGCAATTCATCAACCGTTCCCTGCAGAAGCTCTTCACGCAGAACGGATATCAGATCTGACGGCGCTTAAAAATGATACCAGAACCAGCATGTATAGAACAGGAGGCAGGTATGCTGATCGCCGGACTTCAGAAAATGAGCCTTGTGGATTTCCCGGGGAAGGTCGCCTGCACGGTTTTTACCGGCGGCTGCAATCTTCGCTGCCCCTTCTGCCATAACAGCGAGCTTCTGGCTTCTCCGCCCGCCGCGATGTCCGGGGATGAGCTTTTCGCGTTCCTCGAAAAACGCACCGGGCTTCTCGACGGCGTCTGCGTGACCGGCGGGGAGCCCTGCCTGCAGAAGGACCTTCCGGATTTCCTTCGAAGGCTCCGGCAGCTGCCCTTCGCCGTCAAGCTGGACACGAACGGACTGTTCCCGGACGTGCTGGGAACCGTCCTCTCCGAAGGTCTTGCGGATTATGTGGCCATGGATGTCAAAAACAGCCCGGAGCGGTTCGCCGAAACCGCCGGGCTCTCCGGCTGCGCCTCCGGCCCGATGGAGAGGTTCCGGGAGAGCCTCTCGCTCCTCTTCTCCTCCTCCGTCCCCTTCGAGCTTCGAACCACGGTCGTGAAGCAGTTCCACGACCGCGCCGCCTTCGAGGGCATCCGCAGCCTTCTCCTGCCATATATCGGCAGATATGGAAGAAAAGCGCCGGCTTACTATCTCCAGCCCTTCCGGGACCGCGAGACCGTGCCCTACGCCGGGCTCACCGCGCCGTCCGAAAGCGAGCTGCGGGCATATGCCGAAATCCTCGCGCCCGCGGCGGATCACGTAACAATCCGCGGAATCTGAAAAGGCTCCCGCTCACCCGCGCGGCTTCGTGAACGCCGAAAAAACCCCCGGTACGACTTGCGTCCGGGGGTTTTTCATGCGTTATGCGATTTTGTCCGCCGCCTGGGCAGCACCTTTATGCAGCCACTTGTCCAGGAGCTTTAAGATCAGCGGGAAGAGGGCGATGAAATAGAAGACATAGAGGATGTTGAAGGTCATCTTGCCGAAATGCTTGCCGAGGAGCTCCTGTATGACCGGGCTCAGGAGGCTCTTCATGAAATACATGGGCACAAGGCCGACCGCGCAGACGATCACGCCCTTGACCGTAAAGCCCGCGGAGCGGAATCGGATCCAGTTTTTCTCGACAAATCTCGCGATGATGAAGCCGATCACCTTGCCGACATCGCCGAAGCCGTCGATCATCATTTTCTGCGGGTCAACGATCAGCTTGCCCTCCGCGTTGTAGTCCATCGGGTAGCTCTTGAACCAGAAATAAAACAGCGCGGCGACGCAGACCAGAAGGCCGATCAGAAGGAACATATTTTCCTTCTCCGGATGCTTCTCAAGGTACTGGAAAAGCTTCGCGGTCAGGATCAGGCTGAGGATGGAAATCGTGATGGCCACGAAGACATCCTGCGGCGTATGAACGCCCAGATAGTTCCGCGAAAAGCCCGTCAGCAGGATAAACAGGACAAAGAGCACCGAAAGGACGCGGGTCCTCTTGTTTTTCCAGGTGACGACCGCCATGCCGCCCGCGAGCGGGGCCGCCGTCGTCGTGTGACCGCTCGGGAAGGAGTAGCCGGTCGCGGTCGTGATCGCGTCCCCCGCCGGCACGATGCGCGCGTCGCGGATCCACGGGCGGTAAACGCAGGCCGTCAGCTTGATGACCGGGGTCAGCAGCATGCAGAACATATAGGAAGTGATCGTGTAAAGGCCGCCCTTTTTGTTTACACACCAGTACCAGAAGACCGGGAACATGATCATAAACGTAACGGCAAACATCGACACCCATTCCATAAATGGTGTCCAGGAATCATTGATACTGTTTCGAAAATCCTGCAGCCACAGCAAATATTGAATATCCATAGTTATCTCCTTTTTTCCCTCGATTTGATCCGTCTCTTATCCAGGATCGTGAAGAAGATCACGAAAAACAGAAGTGCCGCTCCGATGATCATGGCGTAAATCCCCATCTCCTTGCCGCCGTGAATCTTCGAGGGATCCTTCGGGTCGTAATAGATCTTCACCTCGCCTCCGACCTTGTAATCCGGGCCGAAGGTGTCCAGGCGGGTCGTGTGGGTCTTCCCGTTCACCGTATATGTGACCATGGCAAAGAGCTGCCGGTCATTCTCCTTTTGGGGAACCGGACGATCATTCGGGTCCTCCTCGATGGACGCTATGACCGCCGTCGTCGTCTCGTAGCCCGCCGACTGGAAAAAGGTGATCCAGACGCCTAAGCCGAACACGATGATTGCAAGGAGCGACGCGATAATCCTGAAGCCAATTCCCCTGAATGAAAGCACCGGTATCCCTCCTTGCAAAACGCCGTCGTTTCTGGTCACCGTGTGACCAGAAACCATTCTGCCAAGAAAACGGCAGGCAAAAGAAAACGCAGTTGTCCGCTGCGCAGTATATATAAGATTATCTCTCCTGCCTCTATCCATGTCAAGTGCTTTCGCAGTATTTATATTTTTTATATATATTTTATCCTTTATTGTGTCCCTGTGGATATATATTCACACACATATATAAATATGTATTTATTATTCCGGAATTGCGCCCGCTTCCGGGTACGCCGCCGAGATTTGTATATTTATATTTCATTTTATTTTTATTAGCTTTATTTGTAAACCATGTATATTCATTGTATTAATCCGTAAATAAGGTTCGGGTGTCAAAACACCCGATTCACGGATTGCTTCGTGCTTTCGCACTCTCGCAATCCTACCGACATTCGAAATCCGCTCGTTTTACACAGAAAAC
>CACZBB010000011.1 GCA_902779245.1 uncultured Lachnospiraceae bacterium
TATCCGTATTCGGGACAGGCGGAGACGGTTCTCCACGTCCTTCTCCGGGAGCTGGCCCGTCTCGGCGTCCGCTGTAAATGCGGGGAGGAGGCGGCCGCGGCCGGCAGGACGCCGGAAGACGGCGGCGTGCGGCCGGCGGGCTTCCTTGTCCGGACAAAGACCTGGGAATACGCCTGCGACGCGCTCATCCTTGCCTGTGGAACCTCCGCGGGGCTTACGAAAAAGCAGCTTCCGGCCAACGGCCTGTCCCTGGCGAAGAGCCTGGGGCACGGCGCGGCCGCATACACGCCGGGCCTTGTGCCGCTGCGCGTGGCGGAAGCCCAAAGACTCGCCTTCGCGGGCGTCCGCATCGGCGGCGCCGTGACGATCTGTATCGACGGCCGGAAAACAGCGTCGGACACCGGCCAGCTTCAGCTCACGGAAAACGGCATCTCCGGGATCCCGGTCTTTAACGTGAGCGGCCCGGCCGGCAGGGCTCTTCGAAGGGGCAGCCGCGTCACAGCGATTCTGGATTTTCTGCCGGAGATCCCGAAAAAGGAGACCGCGGCTTTTCTCTCGGGGCTTGCGGGCGCGCGAACGCCCGCCGAAACGCTTCGCGGCCTCCTTCCCGAACGTCTGGTTCGCGCCATTTTCCGAAGCTTCGAGGGCAGAGAGCCGTCGCTTTTGGAGCTTTCGGCAAGGCTCAGGGAATTTCCGCTCACCGTGACCGGGACGGGGGGAGAGGAACGGGCGCAGGTTCTCTCCGGCGGGGTCCTTACCCGGGAGGTCTTTCCAGAAACCCTGGAATCCCGTCTCGTGCCCGGCCTTTACCTTACCGGCGAGCTGTTGGATATTGACGGCATCTGCGGCGGCTTTAACCTTCAGTTTGCCTGGTCAACCGGAATCCTTGCCGGACGCGCGGCCGGCGGAAAGGAATGAACATGTATCGACTCCACGAGCTGGCCCTTCCCATCGAGACGGACGAAGCGGCATTAAGGAACGCCGCCGCCGCGAGGCTTCGCGTGCGGCCGGATCAGATCCGTGACCTTTCAATTGCGAGGCGCTCCCTCGATGCCCGGAAAAAAACGGTTCTTTCCTATATATATACGGTGGACGTGGCTTTGGGAAAAGGCGTCCGGCTCCCGAAAAGCGTTCTCGCGAAGACGGAGCGGACACCGACGGAAACATACACGGTTCCGGAAAGCGGGAGAGAGGCGCTGCCGCACCGGCCGGTCGTCGTCGGAAGCGGCCCGGCCGGTCTTTTTGCCGCGTATCTGCTCTCTCTTTCGGGCTATTACCCGATGATCCTGGAGCGGGGAGACGACGCCGTAACCCGGACGAAGAAGGTCCGGCATTTTTTTGAGACCGGCGAGCTGGATACTTCCTCCAACATCCAGTTCGGCGAGGGCGGCGCGGGAACCTTTTCCGACGGGAAGCTGAACACCTCCGTCAAGGACCCCGGCGGGAGAGGGCGGTTCGTCCGGGAAACCTTCGTTAGCTTCGGGGCGGATCCGGCGATCCTCTATGAGCAAAAGCCCCATATCGGCACCGACGTGCTGACCGGGATCCTCCTCCGGATGCGCGAAGCGATTGAGGCCCGCGGCGGCGAGTTTCGCTTCCGCTCGCAGATGACCGGCCTCTCGACGTCGGGCGGCCGCCTGAGAGCCGTGGAGATCGGCGGTCGGGAACGCCTTCCGACGGAAGCCGTCATTCTGGCGCCCGGCCATTCCGCGCGCGACACCTTCCGGATGCTCGAAAACATGGGCCTGAAGATGGAGGCGAAGGCATTTGCCGTGGGCTTTCGAATCGAGCACCCGCAGGCAATGATCGACCTTGCCCAGTACGGGCGCGCGGATGCCCGCAAGCTTCTGGGGCCGGCCGCATACAAGCTTACCCATACGGCCAAAGACGGGCGCGGCGTGTATTCCTTCTGCATGTGCCCCGGCGGCTACGTCGTGAACGCTTCCTCGGAGGCCGGGCATCTCTGTGTGAACGGGATGAGCTATCACGCCCGCGATTCGGCAAATGCCAACAGCGCGCTTCTGGTGACGGTCTCTCCCTCGGATTACCGTTCCCTGACACCTACCGGCTTTGAAGACGTTCCGGAATCCCTCGCCGGGCTTTTGTTTCAGCGCTCACTCGAACGGGCGGCCTTCGAGTCCGCCGGCGGAAATGTTGTGCAGCAGCTCTTTTCGGATTTCGAGCGGCGCGTTCCCAGCAGCGGGCCGGGAGGATATGCCTCCTGCCTTAAGGGACGGGGGAGCTTCGGCGACGCCCGGAGCCTCCTTCCGGATTTTCTTTCCGACGACCTCGCGGAGGGCATCCGCGCCTTCGGGCGGAAGATCAAAGGCTTTGACCGCCCGGACGCGATCCTGTCCGGGATCGAGAGCCGCTCCTCCTCGCCGGTGCGGATTCTTCGGGACGAGGGAATGGAAGCCTCGATCCCCGGCCTCTACCCTGCCGGAGAGGGCGCCGGCTACGCCGGAGGCATCATGTCCGCCGCCATGGACGGGCTCCGCGTCGCCGAGGCGGTCATCCGAAGGTACCGGCAGCCGGCCGCCGAATCCTGAAGCGCCGGTTCGATCAAGCGTCAAAAAATGCTCAGGACGATTTTATGCAAAATGCCTTGGTCACTGTGACCGGGGCGAACCGTAACCATGAAAAATTGGATATTCTGTGAAATTCTTCCGGCGCGGTGTACAACCGCGCCAAAATGTGTTAGAATAGCCGTTAACCGTATTTCCGCGACCGTGTCCGGGAAGTGGAAAGAAGGCGAAATATGAAGAATTTCAGCAACAAAAGAACTCCAGACCCTGAGCTTCCCTATGAAAAATGCCTGCGCGAGGGGCCCGGGGCTCTTTCGGATGCACAGCTTCTTGCCGTGATCATAAGAACCGGCACACAGGGGAGCGATGCCCGGGAGCTCGCGGAAAAGGTCCTGCGCCTGGTTCCCTCGAAGGAAGGGCTTCTCGGCCTGCATCATCTGACCGTCGCGGAGCTTACGGAGATCCCCGGCATCGGGCGCGTGAAGGCCATCCAGCTTCTGTGCGTCAGCGAGCTGTCCCGGCGCATGGCGGCCTGCCGGGCTGTCAGGCAGGAAACCTTTGGCGAGGCGAAGGCGGTCGCCGATTACTATATGGAAAAGCTTCGCCACGAGGAAAGGGAATCTCTCCATCTCATGATGCTGGATGTCAAGGGACACCTCCTTAGGGAGGAAAAGCTTTCCTCGGGAACCGTGCGCGAATCGCTTCTCTCGACGCGGGAGATCTTCTCGACGGCTCTGCGGAACCGCGCCGTCAGCATTATCCTTGTCCACAACCATCCCTCCGGCGACCCGACGCCCAGCGCGGAGGATATCCTGTCCACGCAGCGCGTGTACCGTCTCGGGAGGGAGATCGGCGTCCCGCTTCTGGATCACGTGATCATCGGCGACCACTGCTTCGCAAGCCTTCTGGAGCTGAAGCTCCTTTCGCCGGACGAAATCCCGGAGCTTCCGGAAGCGAAGCCCGGGCCTTTAGCTTTGCTCCCCTTTTGGAGCGGGGACCCGGGTGAAACGGTTCCGGAGGATCCCGGAGAGCCTTCAAGATAGAAAAAACCATGAGCGGAGGGAGTATGCCCCACCAGAAAAACAGCTATGGCATCGACCTTGGCAGCCACACCGTGAAGCTTTACTGTCAGGCCGAGGACCAGTACTATACACAGCGGAATATGCTCGCCGTTTCGAAGGAAGATGAGGTGCTTGCCGTCGGCGACGAGGCTTTAGCCATGTCCGAAAAGGTGCCTCCCGGCATCCGCGTGGACTGCCCGGTGACCGGCGGACGCATCGCGGACGCCGACGAGGCGGCTTTTGTTCTCCGGTATCTGCTGAAACGGATGGAAACCCGCGTCGGGCGGAATCCCATGCTGTATTTCTCCGTTCCGGTCAGTATGTCCGGGATCGAGAAGCGAAGCCTTCAGAGAATCGTCTACGGCGGATATCTCGGAAAGGTGAAAGCCTGCGCGGTCGAACGTCCGATCCTGGATGCTCTGGGCATCGGCATCTCCTTTTCCAAAAACCGCGGCACCTGCATCGTCAACGTCGGCGAGCAGATGTCCGAGATTTCCATCGTCGCGGGCGAGCAGATCCTCATCTGCCGGCAGATCCCGATCGGCGGCGAGCATTTGACGGAAAATGTCCTCGACGCGGTGCGCCGCGAAGGAAACCTGATCATCGGCGAGCGGACGGCCCAGCGCCTTAAATGCGCGCTGGCGACCTTCGGCGAGGGCTTCGGGGAGGAGCGCCGGGTCTTCGGCATCAGCACGCTCTCCGGGCTTCCGGAGCAGGGCTGCATCCCGCAGGACCTTGTCTCGGAGGCCGTGAAGGCTCCGGTCGCGGCCCTGACCCGGGAGATCCGCGCTTTTCTGGAGAGGATCCCGCCGCAGATCGCTTCGGCGGTCGAAGAGGAGGGGATCTACCTCACCGGCGGGACGGCCCGGATCCTCGGCATCGATCTTTTTATGCGAAGAACCATCGGCATCGGCGTCAACGTCCCCTCGGCAGCCGAGATGAGCGCCATCCGGGGACTTCGGGAGCTCATCGGCTCAAGGGCCCTTCAGAAATATGCGGTCCGTCTGAAAAGAGAGTGAAGCCCGTACACGAAGGCGTGCCCGCATCAACCATCCAAAGAGATAAAAGAGATGAAAAAGAAACAAGAGAAAAACAAACAGGCCGGGAGCGGCCGGATGCTCGTGATCCTGATCATCGTCTGCATCGGCCTTATGGCGGCGACCCTTGTCTCGGATTTTGTCGCGGACCCGGTGCGCACGGCGGCGGGATATGTCATCACGCCCTTCCAGAACGGCATCAACCGTATCGGGAAATTTGTCGATCAGCAGCTCAAGGGCTTCCGCGACAGCAAGGAGCTGGCCGCCGAAAACGAAGCTCTCCAGAAGCGTATCGGCGAGCTCATGGAGGAAAACAACCAGATTATCCTCGACGAGCAGGAGCTGGAGCGGCTTCGCAGGCTTTATGACCTGGATCGCTCTTACCTTGAGTACACGAAGATCCCGGCCGAGGTCATCTCCCGGGATCCCGGAAGCTGGTACAGCACCTTCGTGATCAACCGCGGAACCGCGGACGGGATCGAGGAAGGCATGAACGTCCTTGCGGACGGCGGGCTTGCGGGTATCGTCACGAAGACCGGCCAGAGCTGGGCCGAGGTGAGGGCCATCATCCACGACGAATCCTCCGTGAGCGCCATGGTCGTGCCGACGCAGGAAAACTGCATCGTCAGCGGAAACCTTCAGCGGATGGAATCGGGCCTGATTGACTTCTCCGGTCTGAGAGACGACGACGGCCTCGTGAAAGAAGGCGCCGCGATCGTCACCTCCGCCATCAGCTCCGAATATCTGCCGGGCCTCCTCATCGGCTATGTGGCCGAGGTGCGCAGCGACCCGAACCGCCTGACGAAATCCGGCACTCTCACGCCGGCCGTGAGCTTCCGGTATCTCCGCGAGGTTCTGGTCATCCGCGAGAAAAAACAGACGAAGGATTGATGAGATGATGCGCAAATTCCTGCTGGCCCTTCTTCTCTGGGTCTCTTTTCTCCTGCAGACGACGATCTTTAAGAATCTGAGCTTCACCAATGTCGCGCCGAATCTTCTTCTGATCGTGACCGTAAGCTGCGCCTACATGCGCGGCCGCAAGGAAGGTATGGTGGTCGGCTTTTTCGCCGGCCTGCTCATCGACCTGTTCTACGGCGCTTTTTTCGGCTATTACGCCCTGCTTTATGTCCTCATTGGCTTCGCCGTCGGCTCCTTCTGGGACGTTTTTTTCGACAAGGACATCAAGATGCCGCTGCTTTTGGTCGGCATCACGGATTTTGCCTTAAATCTGATCATCTACGCGACCCGCTTTCTTGTCCGCGGGCGTCTTCGCTTCGACCTTTATATGATTGAGATCATTCTGCCGGAGATCGTCTTCACGATGATCCTGACACTCATCGTCTACCGGATCGTCTACGCGATCAACCACCGCTTTGAGGATCGCTCTAAGGAGGGACGTCACAGTCTATGGGCAAAAGAATAAAAGCCTTTCTTAAGAAAATCCGGATCAGCCGCACGACCATCCTGGGGCTTCTTTTTATTGCGCTTTCCGTCATCCTCATTTACCGTGTCTACGTCCTTCAGATCGAGCACGGGGAGGAATACCGGTCGAATTTCAGCCTGATGACGACCCGCACGAGGACGCTCAAAGCCGCCCGCGGCAGCATTTACGACCGGAACGGGAACGTCCTGGCGTCAAACCGGCTGTCCTACTCGCTGACCATCGAGGATTCGGGCACCTACGCCTCCTACCGCGAAAAAGCCCTCGCGCTGAACGGCGAAGCCTACAGGATCGCCGCCATCCTTAAAAAACACGGCGATTCGCTGTCGAACGACTTTCACATCGTCGTCGATGAAAATGATGAGTACGCGTTTGACGTGACCGGCAGGAGCCTTTCCCGCTTTAAGGCGGACGTCTTCGGCAAAGCCATGATCGATGACCTGACCGAGCAGGAGGCCGCCGCCACGGCCGCCGAGATGGTCGACTATCTCTCGGCAAATGACACCGCCGGGGGTTTTTCGCTTTACCGGAAGACCCGGCCCTATACGGCGGAGGAGCTGGCGGCCTACGGCCTTCCCGAGACGCTGACGAAGCAGGAAACGCTGGATATTCTCTTTGTCCGCTACCTGCTTTTCACCACAAGCTATCGGAAATACGTCCCCGTCACCATCGCAACCGAGATCTCGGATGCCTCCGTGGCGGAGATTTACGAGCATCAGAGCCGTCTGACCGGCATCGAGGTCGTGGAGGACACGGTCCGTGTTTACGACCAGCCGGAGGCCTTCGCCTCGATCATCGGCTACATCGGCAAGGTTTCCTCCGAGGATCTTTCCGAGCTCCGTGACCAGAATCCCGCCTACAACAATTCCTCCATCGTCGGCAAATCCGGCATTGAGAAGCTGTTCGAGCTGAATCTTCAGGGGACGGACGGCGAGGAGACGGTCTATGTTGACAACCTCGGCCGCGTTCTCCAGAAGGATGAGGCAAAGACCGTGCTCCCCGCAGCCGGAGAGAATATTTATCTCACGATCGATAAAAACCTTCAGGTCGCCGCCTACAAGATGCTGGAGCAGCGCATCGCCGGCGTTCTCGAATCCATGATCATCAACGAGCAGGAATTTGACCGATCCAAGGTGACGGACACGAGCGATATCCGCATCCCGATCACGGATGTCTATAATTCCCTCATTTCCAACCACGTTCTCGACACGCAGCATTTTGCGGCCCCGGACGCGACGCAGCAGGAGAGTGAGCTCCTCGCAATCTACAATCAGAAGGAGCAGGAGGTTCTGTCCGATCTCCGCGCCCAGCTCACCGGCGGGAAGGAGGTGCCCTACAAGGAGCTCTCCAAAGAGATGCAGGAATACCAGAGCTATATCGTGAACAGCTTCCTGAACGTCCAGACGAAGATCCTGCCGTCCGCATCCGTCAACAGGGAGGATCCGGTCTACCTGGCCTGGGCGAAGGATGAGAAGATCTCCCTCCGGGAATATCTTCTTTACGCCGCGAGCCAGAGCTGGATCGACATTACGGCTTTCTCGCCGGAGGGCGCTTACCTGGATTCCGGGGAGATCTTCCGCCAGCTCGTCGATTATATGCTCGACCGTCTGCCGGATTCCCTCGAATTCCGCAACACGCTCTACCGGTATCTGATTCTCGAGGGACGGATCTCCGGGAAGCAGCTCGTCCAGGTTCTCTACGACCAGGACATCTTCCACAAGGATGACGAGGTCTATGAAGGCTTCACCGCCGGGGAGATCCATGCCTATGACCTGGTCATCCGCCAGATCCACGACCTCGTGCTGACGCCGGCGATGCTGGCTCTCGATCCCTGCTCGGGCTCGGCCGTCATCACCGATCCGAAAAAGGGCGAGGTGCTGGCCTGCGTGACGTACCCGGGCTACGACAACAACCGTCTGGCCAACAAGATGGATACCGCCTACTACAACCTTCTGGCCAATGACGCTTCGCGTCCGTTCTATAACAAGGCGACGCAGCAGACCACGGCCCCCGGATCGACCTTTAAGCTGGTCACCGCCGCCGCGGGCCTTGAGGAAGGCGCGATCGATCTGAAGACGAAATTCGACTGTAACGGTCTTTTCGAGCTGGTCGACACGCCTCTGGCCTGCTGGTACAAGGCTGGCCACGGAAAGCTTGACGTCGTCGGCGGCATCGCCAACTCCTGCAACGTCTTTTTCAGCAATGTCGCCTTCCAGCTCGGACAGAATACGCGCAAGAAATACTCGGATTCCCGGTCGCTTCAGGCGCTGCGGAACTACGCGTCCATGTTTGACCTCGACAAGAACAGCGGGATCGAGGTGCCGGAGGCGACCCCGCAGGTCTCTGACCGCTATGCGGTTCCCTCGGCCATCGGCCAGGGTACGCACGCCTACACCACGACGCAGATGGCCCGCTATGTAACGATTCTGGCAAATGGCGGGACGAGCTACCGTCTGTCGATGGTGGATCGCCGCACGGACGCGGACGGAAAGGTCCTCGAGGATTATTCGCCCTCCGTCTCCGGCCACATCACGCTGCAGACGGAGACCTGGGACGCGATCCGCAAAGGCATGCGTGCGGTGCTCGAAACCAACGGCGCTTTTACGGACGTGGAGATCCCGGTTTCCGGAAAGACCGGAACCGCGCAGGAGTCTAAATCCCGCCCCTCGCACGCGCTCTTTATCTGTTTCGCGCCGTCGGATGACCCGACGATCGCGATGGCCGTCCGTATCGGGAACGGCTACACCTCGACCAACGCTCTGCTGGCCGGGAAGGATATTCTTCAGTATCATTTCAATCTGGTTGACGAAAGCCAGCTCATAACCGGAAAGGCGCGGACCGATTTGGTGACCACGCAGCAGGTCGATTGATGTTCAGACAGTATAAGCTTAAGGATTATAATATACGGCTCTTGCTCTGGCTCGCGGCGTTGTCGTTTTTGGGAGTCCTGCTGGTCACGTCCGCGGAAGCCTCCTATCGCCCGCGCCAGATCATGAGCGTTCTTCTGGGCGCCGGCGTCATGCTGGTGCTCTCCTTCATCGATTACTCCTGGATCCTGCATTTTATGTGGTTGATCTACGGCGTCAATGTCGGGATGCTCGCGCTGGTGCGGATCATGGGACACAGCTCCCACGGGGCCACGCGCTGGATCCAGATCGGCTCGTCGTTCACCTTCCAGCCCGTGGAGCTCTCCAAGATCCTGCTCATCCTGTTTTTCGCCGGATATTTTATGAAGCACGAGAACGATCTGAGCCGTCCGTCGGTGATCCTTCGGGCGCTCCTTCTCATCGGCCTCCCGCTCGCCCTGATCGTGCTGCAGCCGGATCTTAAGAACACGCTGACCATCGGGATTGTCTTTGCGCTCCTTTACTTTGCCGCCGGCCTCAGCTACCGCATCGTGATCCCGGTCGTCGTGCTGGGCGCGATCCTCGGCACCGTGTTTATGGTCATTGTCACCCAGCCGGATCAGTCGCTGATCAAGGATTACCAGAAGAAGCGGATCATGGCCTTCCTCGAGCCGGACAACCCGGACTATACGGACGACACGCTTCAGCAGAATAATTCCGTCATCGCGATCGGCAGCGGCATGATGACCGGAAAAGGCCTCAACAACAACAACGTTTCCTCGGCCAACAAGGGCAATTTCGTATCCCAGGTGGAGACGGACTTTATCTTTTCGGTGGCGGGAGAGGAGCTGGGCTTCGTCGGCACGGCCGCGATCATCCTGCTGCTGCTTCTGGTCGTCCTGGAATGTCTCCATACCGGGCGGCGGGCGAAGGATCTGGCCGGAAGGCTCATCTGTACCGGCGTCGCTTCGATCGTCGCGATCCAGAGCTTCATCAACATCGGCGTGGCGACGCGCATCCTTCCCAATACCGGAACGCCTCTGCCGTTTATCAGCTACGGACCGACCTCGGAGATCAGCCTGTTCATCGGCATGGGGCTCGTGTTAAATGTCGGCCTGCAGAACCGCATCCGGCCGCTGAAGAATCCCTATGGAAAAGTTCGGGAAAAGGAGGATGCCTGATATGCGAAGCAAGATCCTGATCACGATACTTCTCGTCGCCCTGCTCGGAACGGCCGTCTGGTTCGGCATCCGCGCCTTTTTTTCGCTGTCGGAGGCCGGGACGCCGAAGGTGACGGTTCCGTACACGGCAGAGGCTTACACCTATGCCGGCGGACAGGATCAGGGATTTCCGGAGCTCTCCCTCGCGAAGGATCTCTGTGTCGGGGAGGACAATACGGGAAACGGCCTTTCGGAGCTGACCGGAAAGTCATCGGGCGCGCTCTTTTCCCTCGAGGAGAAAACGATCCCGTTCTCCAGGAATCTCTATAAACGCGTTTATCCGGCCAGCATCACGAAGCTCATGACGGCCATCCTTGTCCTTGAACACGGGAATCTTGAGGAGACGGTCACGATCGCGGCCGAGGACCTTGATCTCGAGGAAGGCTCCCAGATGACCGGCTTTCAGGAGGGCGACCGGGTGACGCTCGGTGATCTTCTTTACGCGATCCTGATCAAATCCGGCAATGACGCCGCGATGGCGGCGGCCCGCCATGTCGCGGGGAACACCCAGCTCTTTGTGCGAAGCATGAATGACAAGCTCCGCGCCATCGGCGCGACCGGCAGCCATTTCGTCAACCCGACCGGGCTCCATGACGAGAACCACTACACGACCGTCTATGACATTTATCTGATGCTGCACACCGCCGCCGGCTATGACACGTTCCTCGATATCATCCGGTTTGCCTCCTACGACATTCCCGTAACCCGGAAGGACGGGAGTTTGGCGAAGCTCCGCCTGGACTCGACGGACAGTTACATCACGAAGGCTGTCACGCCGCCGAGGGACGTAAAAGTGCTGGGCGGAAAGACCGGGACGACCTCTGTCGCCGGCCATTGTCTCGCGCTTCTTTCGCAGAATGCCTTCGGACAGCTTTATATTTCCGTCCTCGTCGGGGAGCCCTCCGCCGACTCCCTCTACCGCGACATGAACATGCTTCTCTCCGCGACCAACGGATGACCCGTTATTTCATTGCAAAACGCCATCGTTTCTGGTCACCGTGTGACCAGAAACGATGACCCGCGGCAAAAATCTCAAACGCACACATTCGTCTTGAAATTCTGAAAGTTTTCGACTATAATAAAGATAATATGACGGTGACGCGATGTCGCCGCCATTACCCTGGTTCAAGAATATAATAGAATTTAGGAGGGCACCCCCATGGTTCGTTTAATTGTTGGTCACAAGGGAAAAGGGAAGACGACGGAGATTCTCGGGCGCGTCAACGCGGAAATCAAGAATGCCGCCGGCAGTATTGTTTATCTGGACAAGAGCAACAAGCATATGTACGATCTGAACAACCGGATCCGTTACATCGATGTATCCAGATTTCCCATCCGCAACAGCGACCAGTTCGTCGGTTTTATCTGCGGAATCATTTCTCAAGACCATGATATCGAGTCCATGTACCTGGACGGCTTCATGAAGTGCGCAAAGCTTGAGGATCAGGATGTTACGGAGACGATCCTTGAACTGGATCGCGTCAGTTCCCAGTTTAACATCAATTTCGTGATTTCTCTCTCCCTTGATAAGAGCGAACTGGCCGCGGAGCTTCAGGATAAAGTCCTTGTCTCCCTGTAAAGGGTCTTTCATCGAGAGGATTTCCCACGGTTGAAGAATAGGAACTCTAAATCTTCCGGTATTTTCCGTGTCATTACGGCAAATATCGGAACGATTATTTTCAGTGCGTTTTTTATCTACATCATTCTCAGCATCGCCCTCTTTCTGGCGGCGGCGCATACGACGTCCTACCAGGTCACGGCCGGTCCGCTGGCGAAAAACCAGACCTATACCGGTCTCGTTCTTCGTGAGGAAACCGTGATCGCCGCCGACGCTCCCGGGATGGTCACCTACTATGCCTCCGAAAGCACCCGCGTCCGCAAAAAAGGACCGGTATATTCGGTGCATGCGGGCGTTCAGGATATGAATGAGTACGTCCGGCATGGCTCGCTCCGCTCATCCGGTCCGGAGATCCGCTCGCTTCTGGGCGGCTTTGACCCGCAGGATTTTGTCGAGATCTATGCCCTGAAGTCCCGGCTGGAGTATGCGCTCATCGCGTCCGCCGCCGACGGCTCCGGCCTTCTGATCAATAACATGACGAACGCCGCCGGGGATCCTGTCAAGCAGGCGCCCGCGGACGGCATCGTTTCCTATATTATTGACGGCTATGAAGATTTCGATGTCGCGGAGCTTGGACGGAGCACCTTTACGGAGCGCCGGGAGAGAACCGAGGAGGTACGCCCCGGGGATTCGGTAACCACGGGCCAGAGCATCTACAAGCTGGTAACCTCGGAGTCCTGGCGGATCCTCATCCCGCTGACCGCGAAGCAGGTCGTGAATCTGGAGGCCCGGACGAGGGTCCGCGTAAAGTTTCTCAAGGACGGGATGACGCAGGCGGCCGATTTCTCGGTGATCTCCGCAAACGACGGCAGCTTCTACGGGCAGCTGCATTTTTCTTCCGGCATGCTGCGGTATCTCGGAGACCGGTTCCTAAGGATCGAGCTGGTGACGAACACGGAAACCGGGCTGAAGGTCCCGCTGACGTCGCTGACCAAAAGAAAGTTCCTGGAAATCCCCGAGAGCTACATGACCAAGCGTGACGACGATAACGCGCTCGGAATCCTGAAGGTGCTTCCGGATGAGAACGGCCGGGATACCCTGAAGTTTTTCAAGGCTTCCGTCTGCGGCTATGCCAATGGCATCTACTATATCGATATGGAGAATTTCGCGCTCGGCGACCGGATCGCGGAGCCGAAAACCGATGGGCAGAAGATGATCCTGAGCCGGACGGGAAGCCTCGACGGCGTTTACAGCATCAATAAAGGCTATGCCATCTTCCGGAGAGTCGAGATTCTGGATAAGAACGAAGACTACTGTATCGTAAAAAAGGGTACGCGCTACGGGATCGCGCAGTTCGATTTCATCGTCCTTGACGCTTCCGGGATCCGTGAAAATGAAATCACGGCGACCTGAGGCGGAACCGGCCGTCACGGATCTGCATTCCGCTTTTCGCCCGAAGGGCGATTTCCTTGCGGAATGCCTTTTCTGCCGTGAACGGAGTGAACAGCAACCTAAGGATTACCGGCAGGAACCCAAAACAGCCGGGATTGGGAGTGTGAAAATGATCGTTGACAATCTCAGAAACGTAGAGAAGCTGATCGCAGAGACGTGCGGTGAAATCGGACGGGATCCGTCCGGCGTCTGCCTTCTGGCGGTCAGCAAGACCCACCCGTCATCGATGATCCGCGAGCTTTATGAGGCCGGCCAGCGGGATTTTGGTGAAAATTACGTGCAGGAGCTAACGGCCAAGGCCGCGGAGCTTCCGAAGGATATCCGTTGGCATATGATCGGGCATCTTCAGCGGAACAAGGTAAAGTACATCGCGCCCTTCGTGCAGATGATCCATTCGGTCGATTCGCTTCCGCTGGCCCAGACCATCAACAAAGAGGCCGAAAAAAACGGCCGGACGATTTCGGTCCTGATCGAGGTGAATATCGCGGGAGAAGAGAGCAAGTTCGGCGTAAAGCCCGAGGAGACCGCATCTCTCGTCCGGGAGATCGCCGCGCTGAAGCATGTGAAGGTCCGCGGACTGATGACCAGCGCCCCGATCGTTGCGGACGGGGAGGAAAACCGCGTGTATTTTCGAAAGTTACGGCAATTACTGGTTGACATTGACCGCGAAAGAATTGATAATGTCTCCATGGATGTCCTGAGCATGGGGATGTCCGGAGATTATCTTGCCGCCGTCAAAGAAGGAGCGTCTGTTGTCCGTGTCGGAACCGGCATCTTCGGGGCAAGAGATTATGGGCAGCGTCCTTGATGTTTTGGATGTGCCGGACGGCTGGCGCAGGGGGAGGTTCCATGAGCTTTATCGACAAACTCGTTAATTCAGTCAGATTAAATGATTCCTACGACGATCAGGAGGAGTTCCTCGAGGACGAGGATATCGAAGAGGAAGAGGAAGACCGCAGGAGCTTCGCCGACCGGTGGCGGGAAAAGCGGGAAGCCAGGAAAGAGCGGAAGCGTTCGGAGCGGGCCGTGCGGCAGCGGGAAGCTGACGATGCGGCGTACGAGACGAACGAAGAGCCCCCGACCTACTCTTTCCGCGAGGATACGGAGGAGCCGGAGGAAGAGCCGGCCCGGGAGAGCTCCCCGGGGACGCGTTCGAAATCCCGCTGGAAGCGTCGAGGAAGCGAACGCCGCGGCCGCGAGGAGAGCAGCCGCTGGGATACGGACACGGAGGGCTACACCTCCGAGGAACCGGCTTACGAGAAATCCTATGAGAGTTCCCCGCGTCCCAGGTTCACCCCCATGCGTTCAAGAAAGGCAGGACAAGTGCCGATGGAAGTGAAAGTCATACGTCCGACCTCGATGGAGGATTCCAGAGAGATCGCCGATACGCTGATCTCCGAATGCACGGTGCTTCTTAATCTCGAGGGCATCGACATGGATGTTGCCCAGAGAATCATCGATTTCACCTGCGGAACCTGCTATTCCCTGAAAGGCCGTCTGCAGAAAATCTCGAATTATATTTTCATACTGACGCCGGAGGAGGTGGATATTTCCGGCGATGTGATCAGCATGCTCGGCGGCAATTTCGACATTCCGACCATGCGGTCAGAGTATTGATCGTTACGGTGATTAAAGAATCGTAAACGCTGACGATTCCCGTAAAAGCGGCATCGGCCTTCGCCGATGCCGTTTTTGGGAATCCGGCAGGATCTTGAGAAAGCTTCGACCGCGCGGGAGCGTGGCCGATCCTTCCGGGCACGCATCCGGCCCGGAAAATGAGTGAAGGGGGCTTTTATGGCGCTGTATGTAAAAAAATCCTATGAAGAGCTGCCGGATCTTCTGCAAAAAGAAGGGGTTTCCGGCGCCCGGGCGATGGTTGTCGCGGATACCAACACCCTTCCGCTGTACGGAGACGAGGCGGTCCGCGCGCTTTCGAAAAGCTTTGCGCAGGTTTCCACCTACGCCTTCCCGGCCGGTGAGGAGCAAAAGCGGCTTTCCACCGTTGAGGGGCTGTATCAGGCGCTCATCTCCGGCGGCTTCGACCGCCATGACGTTATTTTCGCGCTCGGCGGCGGCGTCGTGGGCGATATGGCCGGCTTTACGGCCGCGACCTATATGCGCGGCATAACGTATGTCCAGCTTCCGACGACCCTCCTTGCGCAGGTCGATTCCAGCATCGGCGGAAAAACCGGCGTGGACTTCGAGGGTTATAAAAACATGATCGGCGCCTTCCACCTGCCGGCCTTTGTGTACACGGTTCCGAAAACACTGGAAACGCTCAGCAAAAGAGAATTTGCCTCCGGGATGGGAGAGGTGATTAAAACCGCGCTTCTCGGGGACGAGTCCTTTTTCGAATGGCTCTTGGACCATATCTACGAGATCGACGAGCGGGAACCGAAGGTCCTTGCCGAGATGGTCCGCCGCGCCTCCTCGATCAAGGCGCGCATCGTCGCCGAGGATCCCCGGGAGGAAGGCCTGCGGAAGCTATTGAATCTCGGACACACGCTGGGACACGCCATCGAAAAATATAAGGCGTTCAGTCTCCCCCACGGCTATTGCGTCGCGCTTGGCTGCATCGCCGCCGCGAAGATCAGCCACGGGAGGGAGCTTCTCTCCACGGAGGAGCTTTTCGAGATCCGGGATGTCTTTGTCGCCTTCGACCTGCCGATCCTCGTCGACGGGATCGACAAGGACGCCGTCGTCGCCCTGACGAAAGCCGACAAGAAAATGCAGGCCGGACAGATTCGTTTTGTTCTTCTGAAAAAGATCGGCAAAGCCGTTGTCTCGACAAATGTTACGGATGCGGAGCTGATGGACGGTCTTTCCTTTATCTGCGCCGAGGACGCGCTGAAGGAACGGTAAACCTGACTGATTCCGGAGGGTTTTATGCAGAAAAAAACGTTGAAGAATTATCTCACCGCGGTTTTGATGGCCGCGGGACTTGTCCTTCTGGATCAGCTTACAAAGCGCTGGGCGGCTTCGGCGCTGGCCGAAAAGCCCATCGAGCTGATCCCCGGAGTCTTTTCGTTTCAGTATCTCGAAAACCACGGGGCGGCCTTTGGCATCCTTCAGAATCAGAGGTGGTTTTTCCTGGTGCTGACCGGGGTTTTTATGGCCGCAATGGTGTTCGCTTATTATAAACTGCCCGGCGGCAGACGGCATTTTCCGCTTCGGATCCTCTGTGTCACGGTTCTGGCCGGGGCGCTGGGGAATTTTATCGACCGGGTGTCTTACGGCTATGTCCGGGATTTCCTGTATTTTAAGCTGATCGATTTTCCGATTTTCAATGTCGCGGATATCTACGTAACGCTGTCAGCGCTGGCTTTTATCATCCTCTTCCTTTTTGTTTACAAGGACGAAGACTTCCGGTTCCGTAAAAAAACCGCCAGGCCGTGATGTCCTTGCCGGAATCCGGTACTTTAAGGGGTTATTTCGTTACAAGTCACTCCCGTGCCAAACACTCGCCCTAAAGGACTAGCTGCGCGTCGCTGTTTGGCACGGGCCAGTGACATAAATCAGCCTGTGTATGCCGGCTTGACGTTTATCTTCATGAAAAGCTCCCGGAGATCTCCAGAAGCTTCCTGAAAGAGAGGATCAGCGAAGGTCTCTGCAGCGTGCGGGGAAAAAAGGTCTTAAAGGCCGGGACGAGCATCAGCGCCGGAGACGAGGTGCGGATCTTCATGCCGGCTCCGGTGCTGCCCGACGCCGTGCCCGAGAACATTCCGCTGGACATTCTCTACGAGGACGACGACTTGCTGGTCGTGAACAAGCCCAAGGGCATGGCCGTCCACCCGGCGCCGGGAAGCGAGCGGGGAACGCTGGTGAACGCGCTCCTTTATCACTGCGAGGGCCGGCTTTCCGCCATCAACGGCGTCCTTCGGCCCGGCATCGTTCACCGCATTGACAAGGACACCACGGGGAGCCTGATCGTCTGCAAAAATGACCGCGCCCACGCGGCGATCGCCGCGCAGCTGAAGGAGCACAGCGTCCTCCGCGTCTATTACGCCCTTGCCATCGGAAACATCGAGGAGAACGAGGGAACCATTACGGGGAATATCGGGAGAGATCCGAAAGACCGAAAGCGCATGGCGGTCGTCGAGGAGGGCGGAAAGCCCGCCGTCACCCACTATGAAGTCCTGGAACGCTTCGGCACGGTCACCTACCTGCGCTTTAGGCTCGAGACCGGACGGACGCACCAGATCCGCGTTCACATGCGGAAGATCCGCCATCCTCTGTTGGGCGACTCCCTGTACGGCGGTGAGAAGCCCGGCTTCCTGCTCCGCGGGCAGACGCTCCATGCGGGAACCATCGGCTTCGTCCATCCGTCCACCGGCGAATTCCTTCGCTTCGACGCGCCCCTTCCCCCGTATTTCGAGGAGCTTCTGCGGGAATTCCGCGAAGCCGCGGCGGCGGGAAGAATGCTGTAAGAATTGTCACTGACCTGCGTTTCACTTAAAAACAGACCACTCCGACAGAAACGTCCACTCCGACAGAAACGTCCACTGGACGTTTCTGCTGGATGCTAAGGCACGGACGTTTCTGCTGGATGCTAAGGCATGGAC
>CACZBB010000012.1 GCA_902779245.1 uncultured Lachnospiraceae bacterium
AGACGTGAAAAGTGCCGGCAACAGCCTTCTGGCGCTCATTAACGACATCCTCGATTTTTCCAGAATCGAGTCGGGAAACGTGGTTTTAAGGGAAGCCCCGTACCAGCTCAGCTCCCTTCTTAATGATCTGAGCAATATGATTTATTTCAAGGCGCGGGAGAAGAACCTGGAATTCCTGATCGATGTGGACGAAGCGCTTCCGGACAATCTCAGCGGCGACGAGATCCGGGTGCGCCAGATTCTGACGAATCTGCTGACAAATGCCGTAAAGTACACCAGTCAGGGCTCGGTCCGGCTGACGGTACGGGGAGAGCGGAAGCCGGACGGCCTGATCCTTCAGGCGGAGGTCCGGGACACCGGGATCGGGATCCGGGAAGAAGACATCGAGGAGCTGTTTACGCGGTTTCACCGCCTTGAGATTGAGCGCAACAGCACGGTCGAGGGTGCGGGACTGGGACTTTCGATCACGCAGCGGCTGCTGGAGCTTATGGGCGGTACCATCGACGTGAAGAGTACCTATGGCGAGGGCTCCGTATTTTCCGTCACCATTCCGCAGAAGGTCGTTTCCGATGAGCCGCTGGGCGATCTTAGCAGGCGATTTACCGAACACGCGGAGGAGGTCAGGCCTTCCAGGGAAGCCTTCCACGCGCCTTCAGCCCGCATACTGATCGTTGACGACACAACGATGAATCTGAGGGTGGCCGTTAATCTGCTGAAGGATACGCTGATGCAGATCGATACGGCCTCCGGCGGCGCTGAGGCGGTGGAAATGGCGGAGGCGATTCGGTATGATGTCATTCTGATGGACCAGCGCATGCCGGAGATGAATGGCACGGAGGCTTTGCACAGGATCCGGTCGGAGGGCGCGAGCGCGGAAATGCCGGTCATCTGCCTGACCGCGGATGCGGTGATCGGCGCCAAAGAGCGGTATCTGGCGGAGGGCTTTACGGACTACATCACAAAGCCGATCGACAGCCGGATGCTGGCAAGGATGCTGCTGAAATATCTCCCGCCGGAAAAGGTGGAGGCTGTGCCGGACCGTGAGGAGCCGGCGCGGGACGGCAGCGCGCCGGAAAACGAATATGGGTGGAGCGGTGAACAGCAGAACGGGTACGGACAGGAACAGGAAATGTACGCAAAGCTCCGGGCGGCGGGTCTCGATCCCGCGGCCGGGCTGGGCTATTGCCAGGGAGATGAGGCGCTTTACCGCTCCCTGCTGGAGGATTATGTGACCGGCGCGGGGGAGAAGGCGCGGAGCCTCGCGCGGTATTATGACGCCGGGGACTGGGAGGATTACGCCATCGTGGCCCACGCGGTCAAGAGCGCCTCGAGGCTGGTCGGGGCGGCGGCGCTGTCCGACATCGCCGCCGGCCAGGAAAAGGCCGCGGACACAGGGGACCGCGAAACGCTTGTAAGGGACCATCCGCGCATGCTGGCGCTTTTCAGGGAAGTCAGCGCGGCGATCCGGTCGGCCATCGGGTGGCCATCGGGTACGCTACGGGCACCGGAGAACCGGCGGGCGGAGATGAAGACGAAATCATGGAGTTCCTGCCGGAGTGAAGCTCCAAGATCCGGCTGCCAGCACTTCAATGATAAAAAAGAGCCGGCTCGGGTATGAACAGCAACTGCCCAAACAACAACTTTTCTGCCCAAACAGCAACTGCCCAAACAACAACTTTTCTGCCCAAACAACAACTTTTCTGCCCAAACAAAATCGGGGAGACATTTGCCTGAAATGTGTGTTACAATGGAGACAGGTTCGGCAGATTGCCGATGGTTTCGATACGACAAATGGAAAAAGGATAAGACATGAAACCGATTACGAAGGAAGATATTTTGGCAGCTTTCCAATCCGTGGGGCTTGCAAATGGCTGCGCGGTGATGGTACACACGTCTTTGTCGGGGCTTGGCTATGTCTGCGGCGGCGCGCAGACGGTGATCGAAGCCCTCATCGAGACGGTCGGTGAGGAGGGAACGATCATGATGCCGACGCAGTCCTGGAAGAACCTGGATCCGGAGGACGGCGTGCATGGGGACATCGAGCGGGAGTATTGGCCAATCATCCGCGACAACTGGCCGGTCTATGACAAGCGCATGACGCCGACAAATACGATGGGCGCGGTCGCGGAAATGTTCCGCTCCTGGCCGGGCACCCTCCGCAGCGACCACCCGGCAAGGTCCGTGGCGGCCTGGGGAAAGCACGCGGAATATCTTACGGCCAATCATGATTTCTCCGACATTTTCGGGGAGAGCTCTCCTCTTGCCAAACTGTATGCGCTCGATGGGGACGTCCTCCTCATCGGCGTGGGCTACGACAAAAACACCTCGCTGCATTTGGCGGATGTCCGGGCGGAGTACCCCGGAAAACACACCTGCGTGGAGCACAGCGCGGTCATGGAAAATGGCCGCCGCGTGTGGAAGGCCTATGAAACCCTCTATGTGGACGGCGAAGACTTCGTGCAGATTGGCGAGGCATATGAAGAGGCAAATGCAGTCTCAAAGGCCAAGCTCGGCACCGCAGCCCTCCGCCGCATGAAGCAGCGGGAGGTCGTGGACTTCGCGGTAGAGTGGATCGAAGCGCACAGAAAATGAAATTAAAATGCGAAGGCTCGGGAGTTGTGGCTCCCGGGCCTTCTGTCGTTCACAGAGCCGCGTAAGGGATTTTGCTGCCTTCGGCATCATGCGGCTCGCGAGGAAGAGTAGAGGCTCGGTATTTGTTTCCTTCTACTCGGCATTTGCCTCCCTCTATACTGTTTTATTCACCGTCGCTTTAAGAATTTATTATCGTAAAATTCGATTATATAATAAATTTTAAAACGAAAAATAAGATATATTTGCTTAAATAATCGAAAAAGACGATTCTGTTATTGACAATACGTAATGATATGATATCCTGTTAAAAAGGAAGGGAGGGATGGCCATGTTGGTTATGTTTCGTCTTAAAAACTATATGTCATTTCGGGAGGAGGCTGTGCTGGATTTGCGGGCGGTCTCCTACAAGGAAATGAAAGGCCATGTCATTCAAGTTGGGAAGAATTCCGTTGTAAAGACGTTGGCGATATTTGGCAAAAATGCTGGTGGAAAATCAAATCTTATAAGTGCGCTTTACTATTTTGAGAGTTTTATTCTTAACCAGTTCTTTGCGGATGGGAAGGAGGCGAAGGACCGGGCGGGAAGAATGCCGGACCTGCAACGGTCGCCATTTCGCTTGCGGACGACGGTGGACGATACTTCGGAATTTGAAATCATTTTTGTCCACGGAGGGAATACATATCAGTATGGTTTTTCCGTGGCATCGGATGAGGAGGAGAAGGACTCGATAGAGGAGGAGTGGCTTCTTTTCAATGATGTCACGGTTTTTGAACGAAAAAAACTGGATGTGACGGCCGAAAAGCGATATCGTAAGGAAATCGAAAAGCTGAAAACGGTTCGCCAGGATCGACTGTTTCTTGGGATTCTCGACTATTTTTCAAATGGCGAGGTCAAGACGGTGGTCGATGGTTTGAAAGATTATTTGAAAAATGGCTTCAACGTTCATATGGAGTATTATATTGAATCGAGTGTCAAGGGTGTTCTGACAAATGTAAGCTTCTCGGAGAGGCTTTTGAAAGACGAATCCTACCGGAAGGTAGTTGAGTCATTTGTCAAAAATGTTGATGTGGATATTACACGCCTTGTGGTTGAGGAAATATTGCCAACCAGAGAAGGGGAAGGCCGAAGATATTCCATAAAGACCGGGCACCGGGTATTTGACGAAGAAGGGAAGGAAGCGGGAGAGGTTTTATTTGACTTGTCCATGGAGTCTGCGGGGACGTTACGGTATTTCTCGTTTATACAATATATTCTCAGCATGTTGGAACAGGGAGGTGTGTTTATTATTGATGAGATATCTTCCAGATTGCATCCCATCCTGACGAAGTTTATCGTGGATTTGTTTCAGAGCGAGAAGAATGATAAGGCCCAGCTTGTCTTCACCACGCATGATATTTCTTTTATGGACAGAAAGCGTCTAAGGAGGGATGAAATCGCGTTCGTGGATAAGAATGAGAAGGGAGAGTCTTCCATCTATACGTTGGCAGATATCAAGATTCGGTCCGATGCCAGTTATGCGAAGGATTATTTAAACGGAAAATATGGAGCGATTCCGGTGGTGGAATTGGGAGAAAATAAAGAAAATGAGGCTTTTGGAGGATGACCATGGGAAGGCTGGTAAATGGGAGTCGGACTCCGAAAGAGATAGCGGCAAAAGCCGGAATCTCCATGGCGCAAAAACAGGCTTGACTTTTCAAGATCAATGTGATATATAAATGATATCACATTGATTAGCACCACAAGGAGGTGTTGCCATGAAGACAAAGGTACAGGAAAAGGTTCTGGCGGGACATAAGATCGGAGGGCTGATGGTCTTTCTGGTGATCGCGCTGTACGCGGGCGCGGTTTTCGGCGTGTTTCACAGCTCGGCTTCCGGAAAGCCGTGGCTGATGATCGTCTGCGGGATCGTGATCGGCTTCGGCTGGATCCCGCTTCTCGGCCTGAGGGTCTTAAAGCCCAACGAGGCACTTGTTTTGACGCTTTTCGGCCGGTACGTGGGAACGCTGAAGGGGGACGGGTTCTTTTGGGTAAATCCTTTCTGCACGGCGTTTAACCCGGCGGCGGGAACGCGCCTCGGCCAGAGCGGCGACGTCGCGGCGCCGAAGAACAAGTTTACGATCACCCGGAACGGTACGGCCGTGCCGACGGATACCGAGAGCAAAAAGATCTCTCTCAAGGTGATGACGCTTTCCAACAGCCGGCAGAAGGTCAACGATGTGCTGGGCAATCCCGTCGAGGTGGCGGTGGCGGTCATGTGGCGCGTCAAGGACACCGCGAAAGCGGTCTTTGAAGTGGACAACTTTAAGGAATATCTGTCCCTGCAGTGCGACACGGCGGTCCGCAACGTGGTGAAGGTCTATCCTTACGACGTGACGGACAACATCGACACGACCGGGGACGGCGAGGCAGACGACGGAAGCCTTCGCGGCTCGACCGAGGTGGTCGCGAGAAGGATTAAGGAAGAGATCCAGAGTAAGGTGGAGGGAGCCGGGCTGGAGATCGTCGACGCCCGCATCACGTATCTGGCCTATGCGCCGGAGATCGCGGCGGCCATGCTGCAGCGGCAGCAGGCGGCGGCCGTCGTGGACGCGCGGAAGCTCATCGTGGACGGCGCCGTCGGCATGGTGGAGCTGGCCCTGGAGCGGCTGAACGAAAAGCACACGGTGGAGCTCGACGAGGAGCGCAAGGCGGCCATGGTCTCGAACCTTCTGGTGGTTCTCTGCGGCAACCACGACGCGCAGCCCATCGTCAACTCCGGGAGCCTGTACTGATGGCGGAGAAGAAACAGATCCCTCTGCGTCTGTCGGAAAAGCTGTATAGAGAGATCGCCGCCTGGGCAGAGGACGATTTCCGCTCCGTCAACGGCCAGATCGAGTATCTGCTGACCGAATGTGTCCGGCAGAGAAAGAAGGACGGGAAATATGTCGGGCAGGAGATCGACAAGCCGATCGAGCTGGATATCTGATAGCAAGATAAATCCCCCTTGCAATTATAAAACATTTGTTCTATAATAAGGCTGCAAAATACCGAGGAACCTGCATTTGTCAAAGAATTATGTAAGAAGCAGTGAGCCAAAGTCATGGAACGACTGTGCTCGCACGAGTCGGGCCATGACCTTGGCGAACGCCCAAACATGAGCATGGAGCGGCGCGAAGCGTCGCGGGAATGTGAATGTTTGGAGCATGGCGAGAGCGCGAAGCGCGTAGCCATGCGTGGCTTATTACATACGTAGTTTGTGACAGGAGGTCATACACCTCAATTATGAAGGGGGAGACGATGAGCCGGGAAATGAAGTTTATCCGTGTCCGGGGGGCGAATGTAAATAATCTGAAGAATCTGTCCGTGGACATTCCCCGGGGGGAGCTGGTCGTGTTTACCGGCCTGTCCGGCTCGGGCAAGAGCTCGCTGGCCTTTGACACGATCTACGCGGAGGGGCAGCGGCGGTACATGGAATCGCTGTCGAGCTATGCCCGGATGTTTCTGGGTCAGATGGAGAAGCCGGACGTGGAAAGCATCGAAGGACTGCCGCCGGCGATCTCCATCGACCAGAAATCGACCAATAAAAACCCCAGGTCGACGGTGGGTACGGTGACGGAGATCTATGATTACCTTCGCCTTCTTTATGCCCGCGTCGGCATTCCGCACTGCCCGAACTGCGGGCGCGTGATTGAGAAGCAGACCATCGATCAGATGGTGGATCAGGTGATGGCGCTGCCGGAGCGTTCGAGGATCCAGGTGCTGGCGCCGGTCGTCCGCGGGCGGAAGGGCCGTCACGAGAAGATCTTCGAGCAGGCGAAAAAAAGCGGCTACGCCCGTGTGCAGGTGGACGGGAGCGTCTACGAGCTGACCGAGGAGATCACCCTCGATAAGAACCTCAAGCACAACATCGAGGTGGTCGTCGACCGCCTGGTCGTAAAGCCCGGGATCGAAAAACGCCTGACCGACTCGCTGGAGACGGCCCTTGGCCTTACCGACGGGCTGATCCTCATCGATACGATGGACGGGAACAGCTTCACCTTAAGCTCCAGCTTCGCCTGCCCGGACTGCGGGATCTCCGTGTCCGAGATCGAGCCGCGGAGTTTTTCCTTCAACAATCCCTTCGGAGCCTGCCCGGTCTGCGCGGGGCTCGGGTACAAGATGGAGTTCGACATGGAGCTCATCGTGCCCGATCCGAGCCTCTCGATCAACCAGGGCGCGATCGCCGCGACGGGCTGGCAGAGCGCCTCCGACGAGGGCTCCTTTACCCGCGCGATCCTGAACGCGATGTGCGTGACGTACGGCTTTGATCTGGACACGCCCTGGCGCGCGTATCCGGAAAAGGTCAAAAAGCTCCTCACCTACGGAACCGAGGGGCGGGAGCTGAAGGTGCACTACCGGGGGCAGCGGGGCGAGGGCGTTTATGATGTGGCGTTCGAGGGGCTTCTCGCCAATCTCGCCCGCCGGTACCGGGAGACGGCCTCGGACTGGATGAAGGCAGAGTATGAGAAATACATGCGTATCTCCCCCTGCAATGCCTGCGGCGGGCAGCGCCTGAAGCCTGAAGCTCTGGCGGTGACGGTGGGCGATAAAAATATTACAGCCGTGACCGAGCTGACCGTGGAGAAGCTCATCGGCTTTTTTGACCATCTGGAGCTTTCGGAGCACCGGCAGGCGATCGGGCGGCAGATCCTGAAGGAGATCCGCGCGAGGATCCGGTTCCTTCGGGACGTCGGGCTCGATTATCTGACGCTCTCCCGGGGGACGGCGACGCTCTCCGGCGGCGAGGCGCAGCGGATCCGGCTGGCCACGCAGATCGGCTCGGGGCTTGTGGGGGTCGCCTATATTCTCGACGAGCCCAGCATCGGCCTGCACCAGCGGGACAACGATAAGCTTCTCACGACGCTTCAAAGTCTCCGGGATCTCGGCAACACGCTGATCGTCGTGGAGCACGACGAGGATACGATGCGCGCGGCGGACTGCCTTGTCGATATCGGCCCGGGAGCCGGCGAGCACGGCGGCGAGCTGGTGGCCATCGGCACGGCGGAGGAAGTGATGCGGGTGCCGGAATCAATCACCGGCCAGTTCCTCTCGGGAAAACGGTTTATCCCGGTGCCGGAGGAGCGTCGGCGGCCCTCCGGGTGGCTGCGGATCCGCGGCGCGGCGGTGAACAACCTGAAGGACCTCGACGTGGATATTCCGCTGGGCGTTTTTACCTGCGTTACGGGCGTTTCGGGCTCCGGAAAGAGCTCGCTGGTGAACGAGGTTCTGGAAAAACGGCTGTCCAGGGAGCTGAACCGCTCGCTGGAGATCCCGGGAAAGCACCGGGAGCTCCTCGGCATCGAGCAGCTCGACAAGGTCATTGACATCGACCAGTCGCCCATCGGCCGGACGCCCCGGTCGAACCCGGCCACCTACACGGGCGTTTTTGACCTCATCCGCGATATTTTTGCCGGGACGACGGACGCCCGGGCGAAGGGCTATAAGAAAGGAAGATTCTCCTTCAACGTCAAGGGCGGGCGGTGCGAAGCCTGCCAGGGCGACGGCATCGTCAAGATCGAGATGCATTTCCTGCCGGACGTTTACGTTCCCTGCGAGGTCTGCCACGGCAAGCGCTACAATCGCGAGACGCTGGAGGTCCGCTACCGCGACAAGAACATCTACGATGTCCTGAACATGACCGTCGAGGAAGCCCTCGGCTTCTTCGAGCATGTGCCGAGGATCAAAAACAAGATTCAGACACTCTACGACGTGGGGCTGTCCTACGTGCGGCTCGGCCAGCCCTCGACGGAGCTTTCCGGCGGCGAGGCGCAGCGCATCAAGCTCGCCACGGAGCTCTCCCGGCGAAGCACGGGAAAGACCATCTACATCCTCGACGAGCCGACCACGGGGCTGCATTTTGCGGATGTGGAGAGACTGGTCGAGATCCTCCAGCGCTTTGCCGCGGAGGGCAATACCGTGGTGGTCATCGAGCATAACCTTGATGTCATCAAATGCGCGGATTATATTATCGATCTGGGCCCGGAGGGGGGCGATAAGGGCGGGACGCTGGTCGCGTGCGGAACTCCGGAGGAGGTCGCGGAGAACGCGGCCTCCTATACCGGCAAATATATCCGGCGGGAGCTCGCGAAAGCGCGGATGCTCGCGGGCAAAAAGGCGTAAGGTTACGGTTCGCGGTGTGCGGTAACGGCGAAAGAAGCGGCTTCCGGAGGTTCGTGAAGGAGGAACCTCCGGGAGCCGCTTCTTTCGCTTTTGCGGCAGCCCCCGCGTTTTTTGAAAAATTCACAGAGAATCCGTTGAAGGAATTGCCCGGGCGTGGTATTCTATTTATTTGAGGAAGAGTTTTAAAAGATGCGGAAGAACATTTGGTCGGCAGCTCTGACACCCGAACCATTTGTCACATCGAGATAAAGCTTCGCGCGGAGGTGATTATGGCACAGACGGATTATGGCATTGACCTGGGCAGCTCGACCATCGTGATCTACGCCCGAACGCGCGGCGTGGTGGTGATGGAGCCGGCGCTCATCGCTTATGATAAAGACGCGGACCGGATCCTGGCCTATGGCGAGGAGGCGCGGCAGATGCTGACCCGCGCCACGGGCGGCGTGATTGCGATCCGGCCGCTGAAAAACGGCGCGATCAGCGACTATGCCATGATCGAAAAGCTCCTCCAGCATTTTCTGGCGAAGGCCATGGGCAGGCGGGCGATCCGAAAGCCCGTAATCAGTATCTGCGTGCCCGTCGGCCTGACGCCGGTCGAGCGGCGCGCGGTGGAGGAAGCGGTCTTTCAGGCCGGCGCCCGGAACGTAAGTATTGTTCCCGGGACGGTCTGCGCGGCCATCGGCGCGGGGATCGACATTACAAAGCCCGTCGGAAACATGGTGGTGGACATCGGCGGCAGCAGCACCAACATCGCGGTGATCTCTGTCGGCGCCCCGGTTCTGGAGAAGACCGTAGCCGTGGGCGGCGAGACCTTCACGGCCGCCATCGCGCGTCACGTCCGCCGCCACCACAGCCTGTTCATCGCCGAGAGCCAGGCGGAGGAGGTCAAGCGCCAGGTGGGCGCGGTCTATCAGCGCCCCGGTCTCATGGACTGTAAGGTGACCGGGCGGAATGTGCTGACCGGTCTTCCGATGACGATCGCCATCACCTCGGAGGAGGTTCGCCTGGCGTCGCAGGACGCGGCCGCGGAGATCGTGGAGGCCGTTCACGGAGCCATGGAAAAGACGCCGCCGGAGCTGGCGGAGGATATCGTGGACCGCGGGGTCGTCCTGACCGGCGGAGGCGCTCTCATCAGCGGCTTTGAAGAGCTGATCGAGGAGAGAACCGGAATCAACACGATGACGGCGGAGAATGCCGACCTCTGCGTGGCGGAGGGAGCGGCCTTTTACAAGGAGCGCATGGAGATGCTCAGCCGTATGCGGACGAGGTGAGGCTATGGAAAAGACCACCGTGCGCGGCATTGTGGAGCGGATCGTCTTCCGGAACGATGAAAATGGTTACGCGGTCCTTTCCGTGAGGGAAAAAGGGAGGGAGATCACGCTGGTCGGTACTTTCCCGTCCATCAGCGAAGGCCTGTCCATCGAGGCGGTGGGGAAGGTCGTTGCGCATGCCACCTATGGAAATCAGTTTAAGGTCGAGAGCTATTCCGAGGTCGTTCCGGAGGGGAAGGAAGCCATCGAGAGGTATCTGGGCTCCGGCGCGATCAAGGGCATCGGCGCGGCCCTGGCGGCGCGCGTTGTCCGGGCCTTCGGCGACGAGACCCTGAAGATCCTCGAGGAGGAGCCGGAGCGGCTGGCCGAGGTGAAGGGCATCAGCGCCAAAAAAGCCCGGGAGATCGCGAAGCAGGTGGACGGCCAGCGGAACATGCGCCGGGCAATGATTTTCCTGCAAAATTACGGAATCACGCTTGCGACGAGCGTAAAAATATATAATAGATACAATGAGGGCGTATACGATATTCTGCAGCAGAACCCGTACCGGCTCGCCGAGGACATCGACGGGATCGGCTTCAAGACGGCGGACGCGATTGCCGCGAAGGTCGGCATCGCGGAGGATTCCGAGTACCGTGTGTGCAGCGGGATCCTTTACGTCCTGGGGCTTGCCGTCGGAGACGGGAGCGTTTATCTGCCGGAAAAAGAGCTTCTCGCCCAGGCGGCCGAGACGCTGGGAGTCGGCGAGGAAATGATCATAAACCAGCTGGACGGCCTCGCGATGGAGCGCAAGATCGTGCTTCGGAACCGCGAGACGGCGGAGGGAACGGAGCGGATCGTCTACCTCACGAAATACGACAGCCTGGAGCGGAGCACGGCGCGGAAGCTTTGTGAGCTTTCCCAGGTTCTTTCCAATGAAACGAAACCGGTCCGGGAGGCGCTGATCCGGCTCGGACGGGAGACCGGCATCGAGCTGGAGGAGGAACAGACGGAAGCCGTGGTTCTGGCCGCGACGCAGGGGCTTCTGGTCGTCACGGGCGGCCCCGGAACGGGCAAGACGACGACGGTGAGCGCCATGCTTCGATATTTCCGCTCGCTGGATGAAGAAATTCTGCTGGCCGCGCCCACCGGGAGAGCCGCGCGGCGGATGACCGAGGCGACGGGCTGCGAGGCTTCGACGATCCATCGCCTGCTGGAGGTCTCCGCGAACTCGGAGGAGCTGAACGGGCGCGTGCATTTTGAACGGAATGCGGATAATCCGCTTGAGGCGGACGTGGTGATCATCGACGAGATGTCCATGGTCGATCTGCCGCTGATGAACGCGCTTCTGCAGGCCGTGCCCGTGGGTACCCGGCTGGTGCTGGTGGGCGACGTCGACCAGCTGCCGTCGGTGGGGCCGGGCGCCGTGCTCCGGGATATCCTGCGCGCGGATCGGTTTCCGACCGTGCGTCTTAAGCGCATTTTCCGACAGGCGGCCGCTTCGGACATCGTGACCAATGCCCACCGCATTAACCGCGGGGAGGCGATCCGTCTGGACAACAAGAGCCGGGATTTTTTCTTTCTGCACAGGCAAAATGTCGACCATATCGTCGGCAATCTGATTCTGCTGATCCGCGATAAGCTCCCGAAATACGTGAAGGCGCGGCCCTACGATATTCAGGTGCTGACGCCGATGCGCAAAGGGCCGCTGGGCGTTGAGCGTCTGAACGCGCTGCTGCAGGCCAGCCTGAATCCGCCGGATGTATCTAAAGCTGAAAAGGCTTTCGGAGACAGTGTTTTCCGCGTCGGCGATAAGGTGATGCAGGTCCGCAACAATTATCAGCTGGTCTGGGAGATCCGGGGCCGGTACGGAACGCCGATTCACACGGGCGAGGGTATTTTTAACGGGGATCTGGGCGTTATACGGCAAATGAACCACGCCGCCTCGTTTATGACGGTTGAGTTTGACGACGGGCGGTTTGTGGAGTATCCTTATGCCAATCTGGAGGAGCTGGAGCTCGCTTATGCCGTGACGATTCATAAATCTCAGGGAAGCGAGTATCCCGCGGTCCTTCTCCCGCTGCTGACCGGGCCGAAGATGCTGCTTTCAAGAAATCTTCTTTATACGGCGGTCACGCGGGCGAAGTCCTGCGTCGTTATTCTCGGAAGCGGGGAGACCGTGCAGATGATGATCGACAATGCGCAGGACAGCCGAAGGTATACATCGCTGACCGAGCGGATCCGGGAGCTGCAGCTGTAGCCGCCGGGAGAGACGAAGCCTGTAATCCTTTCATCCTTCGCTCAGGATGAAAGGCCGGAGAACAGAGGCGGCCGGCCGGTGGATGGGAATCTGACCGTCCGGGGGATCATAGGATGCCCGGCCAGAGAACATAGACGGCGGGGATGAGAGGCCGGCCGGTGGATGGGCATCTGACCGTCCGGGGGATCATAGGATGGCCGGCCAAAACAGACGGGAGTGAGAGGGAATGGCGATACAGTCGGGCGTGAAGACGTTAAGGAAAGCGGGCGGGGTCTGTCTGGACCTTCTCTTTCCGCGGCGCTGCCCCGTCTGCCATGCCCCGGCCCCGCCCGGCGAAGACATGTGCCCGGAGTGCAGGGAAAGACTCCCGCTCATCCGGACGGCCCGGTGCCGGATCTGCGGCAAGCCCGTTCGGAACGGCGAGGACATCTGTCAGGACTGCGGAACGACACCGCACCTTTTCACACAGGGAATGGGCGTGTTTCTTTACGACGAAACCATGCGGGAGACCATGTCTTTCTTTAAATATAAAGGGCGGCGTGAATACGGAGAGGCGCTCGGGACGGAGCTCTTCCGGGCGGCCGGAAGCCGGCTTCTTGACTGGGGCGTCCGGGCGGTCCTGCCGGTGCCGATCCACGCAAGCCGCCGCAGGGAGCGCGGCTATAACCAGTCGGAGATTCTGGCCGCCCGCGTTGCGGAGCTTGCCGGCCTCCCGCTCCTTCGGAAGGTTCTTCTTCGGACGGGAAAGACGCCGCCCCTGAAGAACCTGAATCCCATCGAGCGGCGGGACGCGCTGGCAAGGGCGATGGCGCTTTGCGGGCCGGCGCCGCGGGTGCCGGTGCTTCTTATCGACGATATTTACACGACGGGCGCGACGATCGACGCCGCGGCCGGGCTTCTTGGAAGCTGCGGAACCCCGGAGGTTTATTTCCTGACGGTTTGCATTGGCGGCGGTTTTATGGTACAGTACTAACATAGGAAATCTTGCAGAAAACCGAACCGGGAAAGGAGGTGCGCTTTGAACATTCGACGGATCCGAACCATGACGGAGCTGGCCCGGCAGACAACGGGAAAGGAACGGGCCGCGCTGGAGATCTGCCGGTATAATCGGTCGGACTATATCGTCCTTCAGCTCATACTGAGCTTTTTCCTGACGACCATCGGCTTTGGCGGACTTTTTCTCCTGCTGGTTCTGGGTAATATGGAGGCGGTCATGGACGGTGTCGATGTCCTGAACCTCCAGCAGCTCGGCATTTTTCTGGTGCTTCTGTACGCGATATTTCTTGCCTTTTATCTTGTGATCGAGGGGCATCTCGCGGCGAAACGGTATGATCAGGCAAAGAGAGTGGAGAGAAAGTACAAGAGGAGGCTGCGGGAGCTTTCCCGCTCGTGAAAAATGACGAGAATACTGGAAATCCGGGAGAAAATCGAATCTTTTTATGCGCGGGCGGCATCCTATGTGGACATGGCGCTCCGCTTTGTGCTTCTGTTATTCCTGCTTTTCGGAATGGCGGGAATGTTTGGCGGCGTGAGCGTTTTTGCCAACGGGTTCGTCATCCTTCTGGCATCCCTCCTCGGGGCGCTGCTTCCGTTTCGCGCCCTGCCGCTGATCGCCGGCGTGTTTTCCGTCGGTTTTGCGTTCACGGTGGGCGTGGACGCGGGGCTGGTGCTCCTGCTTCTTTATATGACGCTGTACTGCCTGTTCCTCCGGTTTGTTCCGGAGGACTCTCTGGCGTTTGTCTTAACGCCTCCGTCGCTGGCGTTCGGGCTTCCGGCGCTTGTTCCCGTGGTCGCGGGGCTTCGCCGCCGTCCGTCCTCGATCCTGGCGATTGCCTGCGGAAGCTTTGCCTGGCATGTCCTGAAAAGCCTTTCCGTCTGCTCGGCCGCGCTTTCGGAGCTTCCCGCCGGTGACTATGCGGCGAGGATCCGGCTGTTTTTCGGCAGCGTGCTTTCGGATCCCGGCGTCGTCATCGAGATCCTCGCGCTTGCGGCGGCTTTTATCGTCACGTACGGCATCCGCCGCACCGGGATCGACCATGCATTTATGGTTGGCGTGGTGCTGGGAAGCCTTACCTGCGCGTTCTTTATCGAGCTGGGGCATCTGGCGCTCGGACAGAGCTTCCAGATGGTTTCGAGCCTTCTGGGGACGCTGGCGGTCATCGTGATCGGGTTTGTTCTTCAGTTCTTCTGGTTTGCGCCGGACTTTAAGCGGGCCGAGAGCTTTGATTTCATGGACGACGATTTCTATTATTATGTCCGCGTCGTCCCGAAGGAGCGCGCTTACCGGCGGCGTCTGGAAAGCGCGGCAGCCTTTTCGGAGGAGGCTGCGGCCGGAGAGACGGATTTTTTGCAGGAGGCCGGGGCTGGTTTCGGGGAGCAGCCGGAGGCCGCGATGACAACGTCCGATGAGGAGGCTTCCTCGTGACAGAATTCCTGGAACAGCTGAGAATGTACCTGTCGAGCCTGTATATCCCGAAAATACAGGCGAATGATATCGTTGAGATCGCGATTATCGCGGTGCTTCTCTATATGTTTATGGCATGGATCCAGAGGACACGCGCCTATACGCTGCTTAAGGGCATTCTGATTGTCGGCTTGTTCATTGTTCTGGCGTGGATCTTTCAGCTGTCCGCGATCCTCTGGATTACGCAGAGGCTCGCGTCCATCGCCCTGATCGCGCTGGTCATCATATTCCAGCCGGAGCTTCGGCGCGCGCTGGAGTCTCTGGGCGGACGAAGCTTTTTCCGCTCCATTTTTCCCTTTGAAGCCGGGCACGACGTGAAGGAACGGTTTTCGGATACGGTGATCAACGAGATCATCCGGGCGGTCAACGAGATGAGCGAGGTCCGGACCGGCGCGCTCATTGTGATCGAGCAGAACATTTTTCTGACGGAATATGTGGAAACGGGGATCGCGCTGGATTCCAGGATTTCCTCGCAGCTTCTTATCAATATTTTTGAGCACAATACGCCGCTCCACGACGGCGCGGTGATCATACGGGACGAGCGGATCCTGGCGGCGACCTGCTATCTGCCGCTGTCGGAAAATGATTCCATCAGCAAGAAGTATGGGACGCGCCATCGGGCCGGCCTCGGGATCAGCGAGGTCAGCGACGCGTTTACGATCATTGTTTCGGAAGAGACCGGGCGCGTTTCGTATTCGTTCATGGGGCGCCTTGAGACGGGCGTGACGCCCAGCGAGCTTCGGGAACAGCTGCACTATGTACAGAAGCGGATGCTCAAGGACCGTTCCGGCACGAAATTCCGCATTTGGAAAGGACGGGATAAAGAATGAAACGATGGCTTATTTCGCATCCCGGCCTCAAGATCGCCTCGGTGCTTCTGGCGATCGGCATTTGGCTCATCATCGTGAATGTCAATGATCCGATCATCACGAAGACCATCCGCGAAGTATCGGTGACCGTGGAGAACCAGTCTTATATCGAGAGCCTGGGAAAATCCTACCGCATCGCGCCGGGATACTCCACGGTATCGGTGATCGTGCAGTCGAACCGCTCGGTCGTTGAATCGCTCACGGCGGCCGATGTCAGCGCCGTCGCGGATCTGACGCAGATTATTGACATGGAAGCAACGCCGATCATGGTGCCGCTCCGCGTTGCCATTACGGGCGTATCCTCCGACAGCATTGCGGCGACGCCGCGAAATATCGCTGTTGAGCTGGAGGATATGAAGAGCAGTGAATTCGTGATTTCGCCGACAACGAACCAGACAAGGCCGGCAACCGGCTATCAGGTCGGAGAGCTGACGTCTTCGCCGGATACCATCACGGTCAAGGGACCGGTCTCCATGATCGAGAAGATCGACCGTGTGGCCGCGGTGGTGGACGTGTCCGGGCTGACGGAGAGCGCCCGCCTGATTCCGACCTTCCACGTTTTTGACAAGAACGGGGAGGAGTTCGGGGAAACCGATATGAGCTACCTTTCCTTTAACCGCACGGAGGCCAGTGTTTCCGTGTATGTGACGCTCTACCGGGTCGTCAGCAATGTCCGGGTGATCGGGACTACGCACGGGGAACCCGCTCCCGGCTACGAGGTGAAGGCCGTTATGGTGACGCCCGATACGCTGACCATCGCCGCGAGCGATGAGCGGCTGGCGCAGCTTAAGGAAAATGGCAATGTGATCTACGTGGAGGGCGAGAATGTTCTCGACGTTACCGGGAAGGATTCGGATTTCGAAGAAAAGGTGGATATCCGGCATTATCTGCCGGACGGCATAGCGCTCGCGGAGGACGTGAGCAGCACGGTCGTTTTTGATGTCCAGGTGCTTCCCTACAACAGCGTCTCCCTGACCTACAACACGAAGGACATACAGACCGTCGGACTTTCTTCTATATATATAAGCGCCTTTGACGTGAGCCAGATCGAGCTGAAGATCAGCGGCCCGGAGGAAGCTCTGGAGGGTCTGACCGCGGATAAGATCCAGGCACACGTCGATCTGCGGGGCGCGGCCGTCGGCTCGGGCGAATACGAGGTGCAGGTGAACCTGCCGGAGGGCTGCGAGCTGGTGGAAACGCCGACGGTTTCGGTAACCGTCTCAAGAATGAGGAGTTCAGAAGCCAAAAGTTAGGAGGAGGTTCCTATGGTTGTGAGAACAGTGGTCGTGAAAAACCCGGCCGGGCTGCATCTGAAGCCGGCGGCCTGCTTCTGCAAGGAGGCTGTGAAATATAAGAGTCTCGTGACGTTTACCTGCGGCCTGACCACGGCCAATGCCAAGAGCGTTCTGTCGGTGCTCGGCGCCTGTGTCCGGGCGGGAGATGAGATCGAGCTGGTCTGTGACGGGCCGGACGAGGAGGAAGCGCTCGCGGCCATGGTGCGGGCGGTGGAGAGCGGTCTTGGGGAAGATTTGTCCGGATCCGGGGCGGCGGAGCCGCCGGATCATGCGGAAAATGCGGGCGAAGCTCTCGAATCGTAACACTTAAACAGTCAGTATGTGGTGAGGAAGGAAATGAAGGACAGAAGTTTTGCGGGAAATGTGATGGCGTGCGTTTTGGCGGCGGTTCTTGCAGCCTTGTGTATCGTTCCGGCGTTCGCGGAGGAAGCCGGGACAACGGAGGCTCCTGCCGTCTGGCAGGGCTTCGGGGAGGATGTCAGCGCCGACGCGGCGTGTCTTATGGACGCGTCCACGGGCATTGTCCTTTATGAGAAGAATATGGAGCAGAAGATGTACCCGGCTTCGGTCACGAAGGTCATGACGACGCTTCTGGCGCTGGAGAACGGGAATCTTTCGGATCAGGTGACCATGACCGCCGAGGGAACCCAGTACGCGGTCTCCGGGAGCTCAAACCTGTATACACAGGTCGGGGAGGTTTTTACGCTTGAACAGCTCCTTTACGGAACCATGCTCAAGTCCGCCAACGATATGGCGACCCAGGTCGGCTATCATATCGGCGGAAATTCCCTGGATAACTTCTTCCGGATGATGAACGACCGGGCGGCCGCGCTGGGCGCGCGGAACACGCATTTCCACAGTGCCTGCGGCATGCCGGATGAAGAGCACTGGACCTGTGCCTATGACCTTGCGCTGATCATGTCCGCGGCCATCCGCCAGCCCATGTTCCGCACGCTCGGCCAGGCCCGCGAGTTGGTGATCGCCACCGACGC